>CANRMZ010000007.1 GCA_947631885.1 uncultured Bacilli bacterium | reverse complement strand
TTTACAAAAATTATAAATTTGTTTTCAAAAGAAAACCCTACATTTTTTCAAATGTGGGGTTTGTCTACACTCTGAGGTAGATTTCTTATAGTAATCTATCTTTTTTTGTAATATAATGTTTTTAATAGGCAAGGTGGTTACATGATCGAAGTAAAAAATGTTAAGAAAAGATTTATCAAAAATGTAGGCAAAAAAGCCGAAGAAATATATGCCGTTAACGATATAAGTTTTAATGTGCCCGATGGAACCATATATGGTGTATTAGGCCAAAATGGAGCAGGTAAAACTACTCTTTTAAGAATGATGTCTGGTATAATGTCTCCGACTGAAGGTTCTATTAAAGTTGATGATAGATCCTATAAAAAACATGCTGAATTAATTAAAAAAGATATCTCATATTTATCAGGTAATACTAAGTTATATGAAAATATTACTCCTACCGAGCTTTTATACATATTTGGTAATATTTATGAAATAGATAAAGAAAAATTAGAAAAACGTATTAAAGAAATAATTAAGCTTTTGAATATGGAAAGCTTTAAAGATAATAAAATCGGCAATTTATCAACAGGCCAAATTCAAAGAACTAATATTGCTAGATGTTTTATAAATGATCCTAAATATTATATATTAGATGAAGCAACTTCAGGACTTGATGTTGTAAGTAGTCAAATAATAATTGATTTTATTAAAGAAGAAAAGAAACATGGTAAAACCATTATTTATTCAACTCACTATATGGAAGAAGCTGAGAATATTTGCGATGAAGTATTATTTATAAACCATGGTAAAGTTATTTGCGAAAGTACTCCAGAGAAAATAAAGAAAGAAACTAAAACCACTAATCTAAGAGATGCTTTCTTTGAGGTAGTCGGAGGCAATTATGAGAATTAAGGTTGTTTTAGCATTATTAAAAAAAGAATTTCTTAATATCATTAGAGATCGTAAATCATTTATTACGATGATATTACTTCCTCTTTTGATGTTCCCTATCTTAATAGGTATTATGAGTCTCATGATAACAATGTTTTCTCATGTTGATGATACCATTAAATTCGGTGTTAACTATGAAGTGTCTGATGAATTTAAAAACTTTGTAGATAATTATTCAGATATTTATAAATTTGAAATAGTTTATGAAGATGATGAAACTTTAAAGGAAATGTTTGATGAAGAAGAATTAGGAATCTACATCTTAAAAGAGGATAATGAGTATCTTATCCATTATGATGCTAATAACACATCATCAATTGCTAATAGCTCAATAGTTCAAGATATATATGAAGATTATAAACAAGAATATGTAGCAAATGTTCTTGAAAATCAGGGAGTTAATTACCAAGAAATATTAGATTCATTTAAAATTACTTTTGTTCAAGAAAGTATTACCGAAATGGGAAGTTTAGTTCCATCGATGATTTCTATGGTGCTTACGATGATGATATCAAGTGTTTGTTTTTCCGTAGCTATTGAAATTACAACCTCTGAAAAAGAAAAGGGAACTTTGGAGACATTACTTAGCTTACCTATTAAGAAATCTGAACTTATAACTAGTAAATATTTAACAGTATTTACTTTATCCGCATTATCAGGCTTTTTAACTTACATCTCATTATTTGGTACTTTATTTTTTGCTAAAGATACACTTGCTATGCTTGGTGTAGTAAGTCTTGATATAAGTGGTAAAGTTTTAGCTATTTACTTTGTTTCTATTATTTTACTTGCACTATTATTTAGTGGTTTATTATTAAGTATTACTATTTTCTCTAAGAACTTAAAAGAAGCTCAAAATACATTATATCCATTAGAGCTTTTAGTAGCTTTCATTTCTATGCTACCTATGTTTGGTATCACAGGCTCAATGAAGAGTGCTTTAATACCATTTGCAAATATTGCTCTTTTATTTAATAATGCTTTATCTACTAATGTTGATGGATTGTTTGTTTTCTTAACTTTTGCTTCGACTATCGTTTACTCTGTTGTTTTAATATTTGTAGTATCTAAGATATATAATCAAGAAGATGTTTTATTTAGTACTAACTCATTAAAATATTTAAGCTTTAAGAAGGGCAAAGTATCAAGAGATTGTTTATCTCCTCTTGCATCTTTAGTAGTCGGAGTAATTATCTATTTGCTTGCAACCTATTTTACCTTATTATTTGCAACATCATCACTTTATTTCTTACTTGCTATTATGCCTATTACCATTTTATTTGTATCAATATTTGTTTGCCTACTAAGTCAAATTAATATTAAAAAGAGCATTAAGTTTAATGGCTTTTCTGTTAAAAGATTTATATGTTTAATATTCCTATTTTTAGGAACATATATAATATCTAATACGATAACTAATATTATAGTTTCTATGTTCCCATCAACACTAGAACAATTTTCACAAGTATCCGATATGTTAAATGTTGATAATTTGTGGTTAGGCATATTACTTATCGCTATTCTTCCGGCGATAGCGGAAGAATTCTTCTTTAGAGGTATTGTCCTAACATCATTTAAAAAGAAATATGGTGCTGTTATAGCCATCATTGCTAGTGCCTTAATATTTGGCATATATCATATGAACTGGGTTCAAGGTATTAATGCCTTTATCGTAGGACTTGCTTTAGGATATATTTATGTTAAAACAGGATCTATTTATCCTACGATAATAATTCACTTTATCAACAATTCCTATGGGGTTTTATGTGAATTTTATCCATCACTAGCTTTTGAACCATCAGGCTATGTTTTATATATTCTTTTAATTGTAAGCCTTATTGTAGTCATTGCTACTTTATATATTTCTGAAACTAAATTTATTGATAAGAAAACTAGCTAGTAAAATAGCTTTTTTCTTGTAATAAACAGGCATATCGTTTATAATATTTCTAGGTAGGAAGGGCCAAACATATGAAAAAAACTATAAAATATTTTGCTTTATTTATAGCTTTATTTTTAATAGCAATTCCATGTGCTTATGCCGCAAGTGCTTCAAAAAGCTATGTGGTATGTCATGATGCAAATGTTTTAAAAGGAATTAGAGTATTAGGCTACGTTGTGATGGCTTTAAAAATTTTGGCTCCGATTATTTTAATTATCATGGGTATGTATAGCTTTTTTAAAGCAACATTGGATGACGATGACAAAGCTACTAAAGAAGCTGCTAGATTATTATTTACTAAGTTTTGTGTAGCAGCAGGCATATTCTTTATTCCTACGATTATAAATGCAACTTTAAAATTAGTAAGTAACTATGATAAAACAAATAATAAATATACCGAGTGTATGAAATGTATTACGTCTATTAAAGAATGTAACAATTTAATAACAAGATATAAGTAATAAATGTTTGTGATTATTCGCAAATAATAGTATAATTATTGATATACTAGAGAGGTTTAGATATGAAAAAAGGTTTAGTAATTTTAGTGTTAACATTATCCTTTTTTGGTTTTGTTTCTCTTGTAAGGGCTGACTCTGTAGAGAGTAGTGCAATTATTTCTTTTGCGGGAGATAATGCTCAAAATTGTAAGGCTTTATTTGGTGACCCTAATAAAGCAGGGGATTTTGCTTATTATTTACAAATAATTTTGGATGTTATCAAATATGCCGGAATTGTTCTTTGTATTGTTCTATCTGTTGTTGATTGGTTCAAGGCTCTACTTGGAGAAGATAAAGAAATGTACAAACCTCTTGCCAAGAAAATGGCCGCAAGAGTATTTTATGCTGTAGGTTTATGGTTTTTACCTATAATAGTAAAGACACTACTTACATTACTAGATGTGTATGGAACATGTGGTATAGGATAGGGTGAAGATAGCATATGTTTGATTTTATTCCTGAATTTTTCTGGAAAATAATTATTTCTTTAGTTGGTGCTATATTTCAATTGGTAAATTATACTTACCAAGTCTTTTTGTTTTTAGCAGAAACTAATATTTTTGATCAAAGTATTTATCATGATCTTACCGATAAGATATATGTTATTTTAGGTGTAGTTATGCTATTTGTAATAGCGTATAACATTTTAACTTTAGTAATTGATCCTGACAAAAATGAAAAAGGTGCTACTATTGAAAAAATATTAAAAAACTTAGTAACATCCTTTATTATGATTATTCTTTGTCCATCAATTTTCAATTTTGCTTTTAGAATTCAATCCTCAATATTGAGTACAAATGGAGGAATTATTACTAATTTCTTCTCTGATTCTATGCAAGATACAGGTGGTGCCGATAGTATAAAAGCTGGAGGAAGGAGAATGGCCGTTAATACATTTAAAGCATTCTTCGTACCAACTAGTGAAAACTATGGAATTGGCAGCAAGAGTGGTAATAGAAGCTATAAGCTTCCAGATGGCACTACTATTGACTGTAGTAGCAGTTGTACTTTATCACAAGCTGAAAAGGCTGCGTTAGAACTTGGTTCTTTTGGCCCATTTAATTCATTTGCAATGAATATTGTTAAAGATGAAGTTGAATTTAACTGGTTAATAGCTCTTATTGCAGGAGGCTATCTAGTTTATGTTATAGTTTCGTTCTGCTTTGATTTAGCTGTTAGGGCTTGTAAGCTAGCTTTGTATCAGATTATTGCTCCTATAGCGATAGCTTGTCGTATTATCCCTAATCAAGAAGAAATATTTAGCAAATGGTTAAAAGCTGTTACTAAAACTTTCTTAGCTGTTTTTATACGAATAATTATTATGAATTTAGGAGTCTTTTTAATATCCGTATTTATTGAAAGTGACTTTTTTTCTGGATGTTCAGATTGTTCATTCGGTGTTAAATTAATTGGTTATGCTTTTATAATTTTAGGTATTGTTACCTTTATTAAACAAGCTCCAAAACTTATTGATGATTTATTTGGGTTAGGAGATGACGTAAGCCTAGGAATTAAAGATAAACTTAAGAACGCTAGCGTATTTACTGCAGGAGCGGCAATTGGGGCTGGTACTACCGCAATGGTAAGAAATGCTGGACATGCTATAAGCAATGTTAAAAACGCTCAAGGTGCAGGTGGAAAAGCTTATGCTTTAGGTCGAGGTGTTCTTAGTACTTTTGCAGGTGCCGGGTCAGGGCTTTATCACGGATATAGACAAGGTGCTAATGCAGGAAACTTTACTGAAATGTCTGCTGCTGCTGATAAAGGCGCTACTGCTACTACAGACGCTAGAGATACTCGTGAAGCAAGAAGAGATAGATACAAGGCTGCAGATAAAGGCTTTATTAGAGGCCATATATCTGACTGGGGTGCAGACGTAAAAGATTGGGCAACTGGTGGTGCAGGAGAGTATGAAGGAACTATTAAAGTTGCAGATCAATTTAAGAAAGCTCAAGATGATATGCATGCTGAAGCTGAAAAAGTTATGAATAAATACAAGACAAATGTTGGCCTTGTTGCAAGTATGCGTGATGCCCATGGCGCAAACATGTTCAAAGGTGATAATGCGAATGAATTGTTAAATATGCTGGAACATGATTATGCGGGAATGTCTTTAGCCGCTATTGAAGCCGATATTAATCGTTTAAAAGGCGTAACAGATTTTGCATCAATGGTAGACAAATCGAGATTTACAAATGCATCAGGCGTTACAGATATGGATGCTTATAATGCTGAAGTTGATCGAGTTGCTAGAGAACACGCTACTAGAGTAGCTAACCTAGATAGTATGTATAATCAATTATGGAAACAATCAAGGCTTAAAATGGAAGATGCTGCAATGAAAAATATAATAATAAGTGGCATTGGAGAAAAAGATCTAGAATCAACAAGAGCAAAAAGCGAAGAGTTTAGAGAACTTTATAAGAGTCATGGTGCTCATGTTGAGGACCCTATCACTAAAAACAAATATACTGGCGAAGTACATAATGCTCATGAAATTGACGATGTTGCAGGAGCATATCAAAATGTTGGCGCAAGAGCTCGTTCTGAATCTGCTCGTGTAAGACAACAAGCTGAAGCTAGAAAAGGCGATAGCAATAAATAAAAAGGAGGATAATTTGTGAATAATAATTATTTGGTTCCAGCTAATAGTAAAAAATCCAAATTAATATTAGGCTTTTTTACTGTACCGGACTTGATAGTGTGTGGTATTGGCGGAGGACTAACCCTTATGCTTTTAGTAATAATTCGTGACCCAGCAACATGGCAGCTTGTGCTAATGAGTTTACCTCTTTTGACAGCTGCTACTCTGGTTTTCCCTCTTGCAAATTATCACAACGTAAGACAATTATTAATAAATATATTTAATTTTGCCTTTGGCAGAAAGAAATATTATTGGAGAGGTTGGTGTGTGAAATATTACTATGACCCAAACAACAAATAATAATCAAAATAGTGGTTCAAAATATGCTGAAGATTGGCTACCTATAAGAGATATAGCCAATGGTATGATTTATACCGATGATAAGTACTACGTTACAGGAGTAAAAATTAGTCCTCGTAATATCTTTATCTTGGACCAAAATTCACAAAATAATATCTTATATGAACTTGCAAATTTTTATAATACTATTGATTTTGAATTCTGGCTTTTAATAGCAGATAGACCTGTTGATATTGATGTTTACCTTGCAACTCTTCAAGTACAATATAATCAAATCCAAAATGCTGCAATGAGAAAGCTTATTATGCAAGATATTAATAAAGCTAATATGTTTATGTCTAGACAATATAGTGTTGTGGATACGGAATATTATATTTTATTTAAAGAAAAAAGAATGGAACTTGTTCAAAAGAAGATACACAATTTAATAAGTGGTCTTGCAAGCGCAGGATTACAATCTACACAAACAAGTAACAGTGATTTAAGAATGATTTTAGATAACTATCTAAATGATGGACAAAATACAGAGTTTGGGGCGGTGATGTAATATGGCAAATGATCAAATAAAAAGTGAAGTAGCTCCAAAAGGAATGTACTTTAAACCTACCGAGTTTATGCTTGGAGGAACCTATTATACAATTATGACAATTGTATCTTATCCAAGAAATATATTCCCTGGTTATTTAGCAGGTATTACTAATATGGAAGGTGTAAGACTTGCTATTAAACATATTCCTATTTCATTTGAGATACTTAAGAAAATGCTTAATAAAGAAATTGCCGATTTAAAGTCTAGATATCAATCTGAAAAAGATCAAACAACCCAAGAAAAAATAAGACAAGACTATGAATCTCTAGAGCAATTTATATCATTCTTAGCTTCAACTCAAGCAAGAATCTTTGATTTTCAAATGCACATTATGATTTCTGGTGATAATAAAGAAGAACTAGAACTTAGAAAGATGCAAGTTAGAAATTACTTGGATGCCTTAGGAATGAGAGGCGTATCTTTAATGTTTGAACAAGAAAAAGCCTTAAAGAGTATTATTCCTATATTCCCTGCCCAAGATATTGAAGATAGAGTAGGTATTCCACTTCCATCTGTTACTTTAGCAGGTATGTATCCATTTGTATTTGATAGTATAAAAGACCCAGGTAATGGTACTCTTCTTGGTATTGATGCATCTGGCGGTGTTGTTTTATTTAACCAATTCTTATATCAAGAAAAGAAGGAAAATAACCGTAATAATGCCAATATGATTATTCTTGGTACATCTGGATCAGGTAAATCAACCGCAGCCAAATTAATGCTTAGAACGCATCTTAGAAATGGTCTAAAATGTGTATGTATCGACCCTGAAGGTGAACTTGAAGATTTAGTTAACTTCGTTCATGGAGATTTCTTAAGCCTTGGTAAAGGTGGAGAGTTTGGTATGATTAACCCTCTTGAAATCGTAAGTGATAGTGATGATGAAGAAATTTCGCAAGGCCTTGGTTATACTGTTTTAACTAGAGCATTACAACAAGTTAAAGCTTTTATGAAATACTATAATCCTTCGATTGAAGAAGATGTTCTTACTTTATTCTCTGAAGTGTTACAAGATACTTATAAGAGATTTAAAATAGATTTTAATACAGACTTTACTAAACTTACTAGTGCTGATTTCCCTACATTTGATGATGTATATGCTACTATCAAGGGAAGACTATTATCTATGACAAATGCTACTCATGAAAGAGATATCATGGAAAGACTAGAACTTAAGATAAGACCTTTAGTAAAAGAATTAAGATATTATTTCACAGGTAAGACTACTCTTCAAATAGATAGTGATTTTATTGTATTTAATATAAGAGAACTTATGAATAGTGATGAAAATATTAAGAATGCTTTATTCTTTAATATATTAAAATATGCATGGGGCTTATGTTTGGATAAAGACATTAATACTGTCATGATGGTTGATGAAGCCCATGTTCTATTATCTAATCATAATGAACTTGGTGCTGAATTCTTAGCTCAAATCCAAAGAAGATCTCGTAAGTACAATACTGGTACTATTATAATAACTCAACAACCTACAGACTTCGCAGCTCCGAATCTAATAATGCATGGTAAGGCTATATTCGATAATGCTTCTTATTATTTAGTAATGGGTCTTCGTAAACAAGCAGTTGAAGATTTATCTAAACTTGTTGATTTAAATGATAATGAAAAAGAAGCTATTAAATACTATAATCAAGGAGATGCCTTATTTATATGTGGTAACCGAAGAATGAATATGAGGGTTGTAGCTACCCAAGAAGAATTAGATTCACTTGGTAGTGGTGGAGGACTATAATAATTTGAATTAGTAAGGTGGTGATGAGTTTTGAATCCTAAAAATGGGCAAGAAGTACAGCAAAATACTGCAAATGTGGGGATAAATCAACCTAAAAAAGATTTAAGAAACCCTGATTCAAGCTCACCAACTATTGATGTTGAAGTTCAAATTAAATCCCCAAAAAGAGGCAAAGGAGTTCCTTCTTCAACGAGAATTATCGACGATAACTCACCCTATAGAGCAAATGGTAGTACTCTGGATGATGATTCTATAGAAGTTGAAGAGGAAGAAATCACCGAAGTACAAGAAGAATCCCCAAGTTGGGAACAATTAACTAAAGAAAAATATGCTGAAGCTACAGAAAAAGCTAAGCAAACAAATAAAAAAGTAGCCAAGACAGCTGTTAAAGGAGTGGCTACTTATTTTGGTGGACCGGCAGGAGAAGCGATTGCTGATACAGCCAATAATTCTGGCGTTTTGGATCCGGTATATGATAAAATCGCGGATACATCAGCTAAAGTAATGGATTCAAATCCTTTAGCTCGCCAAGTTCAAAATAAACTTAATGAGGCTGATGACTCTGGTGCTTTAGATGCTGCTGATAGTGCTTTAAGTATGATTGGCGGTAATGCCTCTTCTGCTACTAAAGCTGCTACGCAAGCAACTGGTGCTGCTAAGGCTGGAGCTCAAGCTAGCACTGAGGCTGCAAATGCAACTTCGAGTGCTACCAGTACTACGGCAAGAAGTCCTAGGATGGGCGGTAATAGGCAAACACCTAATGCTGGTGCTCCTGAAGATACTGCAGCAAAAACTGGTGATACTGTTAGCCCTGATACAGGTGGCAAGCAAAAAGCGCCATCTGATAATAAAAAACAAGCAGCTAACCGAGTAAGCGAAGCTGTTCAAAAAAAGAAAGAGAAGAAAGAAAAAGAAAAGAAAAAGGGCCGTTTAATTAACTTCCTCAGAAGTAATCCCACACTTGTTGTCATTTTACTTGCAGCTGGGTTATTAGCTTTATTATTTATTTTACTTATGGCATTGCTTTTAGGAGAAGGCGGGGTACTTGAAAACTATGATTCAATGACTTCTAACCTGGATGATAGATATGATTTTACAAAAACAAATGTTACTTTAACTAATTCTTATACTAATGAACAAGATCGGGTACAAATTCAGGAATTGATGCTTGAAGATTTAATAAAAGGTGCAGCTTATGCGGAACTATATAATAGTTTGTCAGGTTTGACTAGAGAACAAATGGTAGAACTATTCTCTTCGAATATGGTCGTTTTTAAGGCTTTAGCTCTTAATATTGGTAAGTATGATAGTACTACTAAAAATATAGAAATTCAAAGTGGTGACAAAGGTGTTCCATATTGTGATATTACAAATGGTTGTGATATTGTCTCTAGCAATGGCTTAATAACATACTTAATAAGTTCTTATAATGGTACTTTACAAGGTAGCGTTACAAGTTCAATACCTCCAGCAAGTGGCGATGTTTTAATGGCTTTAACGGAAGCCTATGCCAATACAGCATATTTAATTTTAGTTCCTAATACATTTGATGGAGTTTTAACTAGTTATAATTTTGATAATCCACCATATAATCAAACAATTAAACAAAATATGGTTACTAAAGCTAAGAATAACAAAAAATACGATACAATTATTAAAGAAATTAGTGATTATAATAATTATAAAATATATGATTTAAAAAGCGCTGTAATGTCTTATAGTTATGGTAGCAGTAATAATTATTGGTGGCCAATTGGTGGCAGTCAAGATAGTTCAGGCCTTTATAGTGGTACAACATCATGGACGAGTATATCATCACCATATGGATCAAGAATCCATCCTATAAGTGGAAAACAATCGTTCCACTCCGGAATCGATATACCTGCATCACAAGGTACCCCAATAATTGCTACCCGATCAGGTACGGTAACAATAGCTACCTATAATAGTAGTTATGGTAATTATGTTGAAATAAACCATGGTGATGGTACCTCATCAAGGTATGCTCATATGATGAATGGTGGTATACTTGTTAAAGTAGGAGATACCGTAAGACAGGGGCAAATCATTGGTAAAGTTGGTACAACTGGAGCATCAACAGGTAATCACCTACATTTTGAAATCAGAATAGATGGTCAAACAACTAATCCGACAGAATATGTTAGTGCTCAAAATCAAAGACCTAAAGAAATAACAAGCGTTGTTGGTGTTCAAGGATCAAATAATACTCAATCAGTATGTTTAACCTTAAAAAATGCGGGATTTTCTAATAATGCAGTTGCGGCAATAATGTCGAATATGTATCGTGAAAGTAACTTTAAACTAACAGCTTTAGGTGACCATGGTACAAGTTATGGATTATGTCAATGGCATAATGGTAGATATACTAATTTGCGAAATTATTGTGGCAGTAGATTAAATACGGTTGAATGTCAAATTGATTATTTAATATATGAACTTAAAAATTCTTATAAAGGAGTATATAATTATTTATTATCGAATAATAGTGCTAATAGTATGACATCTTATTTCTGTATTCACTTTGAAAGCCCTGCGAATAAGTATGTAGGATGTCCACAAAGAGCTAATTCATATAGTGCATCATATTTAAATTATGTTAATAATGGATGTAGATAAGGAGGATTTATGCGAAACGATAAAGTATATATTGCTGTTTTAGCAGTAATAGCTATTCTACTTGGAGTTTTGGTTTTTGCTTATTTTAATATTTCTAAGAATGAAGGATTTGGCTTAGGAAATAGTAGTACTGAAAATAGTAACACTAATAAAAATACGACTACTAATCAAGGAAATGGTGGCTCAAAACCGATTGGCGAAATCACAAGTTTGCCTGTAGATCCTCATGAAAAAATTCCTCTAGCAGAGGTTACTGACTATACAGAATTTTTCAATGTTAACAACATTCTAAATATGTTTTATAGTTTAGTAGCTAATCGAAATAGTAAGAGTATTATCAATGTTTTTGATGCCGACTATATTGAAAAGAATAATATAACAGTAGATAATTTAACTCAGTATGTAAATAGTAAATATGATGAGATAACTTTCTATTCTAAAGAAATGTATCGTAAAGGCCAAAATGGGGTTAGATATTATTTTGTTAGGGGAGAACTTCAAAATTATAATTTTGCTTCTGAAATATTATCTGAAGCTGAAAATGTAAGTATTTTAGTAATAATTGACTTTAATAATGACTGCTTTAGCATAGTCCCAATTGCTAACGAAGGCGATTTATATGAGTTTGCTCAAGGTTATAATATTAATACTGCTAAGAGGCTAACAAGAAATGAAAATAATGATTATAATGAACAAACATATAATGATGAAATAATAAGTATTAACTATATAAGATATTTTCAAAATATGCTTTATTTAAATACTGCTAAAGCATATGATATGTTATCTGATGAAACAAAAGCTAAATACCCAAAACTTGAGAACTTCTCTGATGATTTGGAAAATGTTTATAGTGGAATAACTTCAAGAATTCAAAGCTATGGTACTAAGGGAGATAATGGTCATAGAATGTATTCGATTATCATGAATAATGATAAAGAAATTATTTTCAATGAAGAATCTATAATGAATTTTAAAGTTACACTTTAACGAGCCATTTTTATGGCTTTTTTTGTTTCTTTTTGTAGTAGTATCACGATAATTGTAGTATAATAAGAAAGAGTTTAAAGGAGAAGACATGGGTTTTAAAGTAACAAAAAAAGATTTATTACTATTTTGTTTATATTGTATCTTGCTACTTTATTTTTGCGCAATTGCAGTCTTAAATTTTGCGTCTTTTTCTAATGATGGAACCTTTTATGGCTTACTTCCTTTTAAAGCTTTTTCATTTGAATATATAGGCTATACTTTAGCTTTATTTGTAGCGGTTTTAATATTAATATTCTCAAGTGTATCTTCTTATATTTTTAATAAAGATAAGGGATCTTTTGGTATTCATATTGGTGATAAGGGTAGTGATGGTTACTCTAAATGGGCTAGTGAAAAAGATATCAAGACTGATAAGAATATTGTCAGAGTAGTACCTTCGGATAAAACTTTGGAGGCTGCGGGGATTCCTCTTATCAATAAAGGTAATGAGATTTGGGTAGATAATGGAGAATATCATAACCTAGTAATCGGAGCTACTGGTTCAGGTAAAACAGAGTGTGTCGTTAAACCTCTTGTTAACTTACTTTCTAAAAAAGGTGAAAGTATGGTTATTACTGACCCTAAAGGTGAAATATATGAATATTGTGGCGAATATTTAAGAAGCCAAGGATATCGAATTATTATTCTTAATTTCCGTGAACCTGAAAAAGGTAATGCTTGGAACCCTTTGAGTCTTCCATACCAATATTATAAAGCTGGTAATACCGATAAAGGTATTGAGCTTCTAGATGACGTTGCTCTTAACATCTTATACAACAAAGATGGTGGTAAAGATAGTGAATTCTGGGAAAAGAGTGCAGCTGACTATTTTTCAGGTCTTGCTTTAGGTTTATTCATGGATGCTAAAGAAAAAGAAGTTAACTTAAATAGTATTAACATAATGTCAACAGTCGGAGATGAAAGAAGAGGAACAACTCCTTATATTAAAGAGTACTTCCATTTAAAAGGTGAAAGTTCTGCTCCATATATTTTTGCCTCTAATACAATTAATGCTCCCAACGATACCAAAGGTGGTATTTTATCAACCTTTAGACAAAAGATAAGACTTTTCTCAACTAGAGAAAGTTTAAGTGAAATGCTTTCTTATTCTGACTTTGATATGCGCGATATTGGTAAACAAAAAACAGCCGTTTTCATGATTATTCATGATGAAAAGAAAACATATCATGGTCTTATGACTATCTTTGTTAAACAATGTTATGAAACCTTAATTGATTGTGCGCAAAAAAATGGTGGTAAACTTGAATATCGTACTAACTTCATTCTTGATGAGTTCCCTAACATGCCACCACTTAAAGATGTTGACTCCATGGTTACCGCGGCTCGTAGTAGGGATATAAGATTTACCTTTATTATCCAAAACTTTGCCCAATTAAATGATGTATATGGAGAAGAAGTTGCCCAAGTTATTAAAGGTAACTGTGGTAACTTAATATACCTAATTTCTACTGAACTTAAAGCTTTGGAAGAAATCAGTAAGATGTGTGGTGAAGTAAAATCTAAAAAAGATGATAAAACGGCATCAACACCACTTATTACCGTGTCAGATCTACAAAAATTAAAATTATTCCAAGCCATAATTATTAGATGGCGTAAAAATCCGTTTAAAACTCAACTTACACCAGACTTTAAAATAGACTGGGGTACTAATTATGGTAAAGCAACACTTCCTACAAGAGAAAAGGAGCCAATTGAAATATTTGATATTAAGGCTTTTGTTAATGAGCAAATGAAAGATCAAGCTCTTAATAATCCAGGTATGAAAGCTCCTGGAGCTAACCCTTTCCTACAACCAGGTTATAATCCATTTATGCAAAATACACCTCCACGAAATCCATTTGCTTCTGATCCATCCAAGCCTACATCGAGTAACCCTTTTTTAAATTCTACCCCATCTTCTAATCCAACAAATCCATTTATGGGTAGTAATCCGGCGCTTAATGCGAATAATCCATTTATGAATAATAATTCTACTCCAATGATGAATAATCCATTTGTTAATAATCAACCATCTCAAACTCCAAGTGTGCCTACACCGGCTTCAAATAACACACTTAATACTAATCCGTTTGCAAATAATGGCTTTAATCCATATGCTAATTTAACCAATAAAGATATTGACGATATGGTTAAGAATATTGAAAAGAAACTTGCTCAACTTGATGCCGAAGAAGCTGCGGAAAAGGCTAAACAAGAACAAGAAAAAACTAAGATTACCGATGTTGAATCTAAATTGGAACTGCCAAAAACGACTGAACCTGAAATAAAAACTATTTTTGAACCTGAAGTTAAGGATGAAGATTTAACTTTTGCTCAATCTGAAGTAAAAAAAGAAACAGCAAAGGATGATGCTCTAGATTTAACTCAAGAAATTAAGCTTGATGATATATCTAAACCCAAAATTAATGTTGATAAAGATAGTGTGATTGTAAATGATAACGTAGTGACGGATGATGAATTTTATGATGATTTCTTTGATGATGAATAAAATATGGAGTCAAAAGCTCTATATTTTTTATTTTACTTTAAACAAGTAAAATAACTAGAGAATTGTTGATTGTTTGATTTTGTATGATAAACTATTAATAGAATAGAGGGTCTATGAAAAGAAAAAAAGCTAAAGATAAGCATATTCTTATTATATCTATTGTACTTAGCGTACTAGCGCTAGTATCAGTACTATTTTGTTTATTTTATGCTTATAAATATTATAATTATCCTGAAAGAAAAGTTGTGCACTGTTACTTACAAAACGATTCAGAGAATTTAGATGTGTACTACACAATACAGGGTGGAAAGGTCTTAAGGAAAGAGGAAGTTAGAACTTATCCATACTCTGGAGATTTGTATAATAAATTAAGTCAAGACTTTGATGATAGCAAAACTAGTAAATATTTAGGCTATATGCAAAAGCTTACAAATTATAATAATCAGATAGTTAAGATGGAACTCATTGATTATGAAAGACTAAGCGATGAAGGATTTAAGGATTATTTGGTATAACTGATAAAGATAAATATTTAACTGCTGATGAAGAGTTTTATGCATCGGGATATAATGAAGCAGGTTTTACCTGCGATATAAAGTAAGGGGTTCCTATGAAAAATAATATTAAAATAATAGTTCCTTTAGTCTTAATAGTTTTATCCTTAACAGTAGGTAGTATTTATGCATATGCATTTTATAATAAACCAATGGGTGAAAGTATTCACTGTTATTACTATTTTGATGGTTCAAGAGCAGATGATTATTACTATTTAGAAGATGGATATTTAAAAAGTGCCTATCATGTTTTTAATCTTTTGTATCCTATGGATCAAGATAAAGCATATAAGCTTACTAATAAAATGAATGATGATTATAAATGGCAATTATATAATATAGCCCAAGATGGAGAAAATGTGACGGAAACATCATATTTTGTTTATGATATGACAAAAGATGTTGACCCAATGGATTTAAATCCTATGATTAAAATGGATGAAGGAAAAAGACTTACTAAAAAAGATTTTGAATTTGCTTTTAAATATATAGGCAATGGTAGAAAAGATAATGGAATGAAATATCATTGTGATTGGGATGCTTTTTAATAAGTTATATTAATTATTTATAAAACTAAAAACCTCATAAAATACTATGAGGTTTTATAATGAAAAGAATTTATTTAAGTGAATATAATACTTCAATGGGAAAATTAATTGATGTTCAACATCCTTTGGATTATAAAGAAAAACATGATCCAAGAAGTATTAATATTTATGCCGATAAGCTTATGTATAATCCTGGTAAATATTTAAATTATAATGAGACATACTATATTATGTGTAACAAAGGGGTATTAAGTAGTAAAGTAGTACATAGACTTACATATTTAGGTTTTAAAGTAGTTCAAGTTGTTTATTAAACCTTAAATTTTGTAGTATAATGGTAATTGGTGTTAAGATGTTAGAACAATTACCAGTATATATTGAAGATTTTGTACTTTCATTAGGTGCTTATGCACCTATTTTAGCTTGCTTTTTTATTACGGTAGAATCTATGTTACCCATCCTTCCCTTATTTGTTTTTATAACTATTAATTTTATTTCTTTTGGGCATGTGGTAGGTTTTTTAATATCTTGGATATTTACTTGTTTAGGATGTTTTTTATCATATTTTTTAGTAAGAAAAGGTTTATCTAACTGGACTATGGCTAAGGCTAAGAAGGTAAAATCTTTAGAGGAAGTTATTGCTTTTGTTAAAAAGATATCCCCGGCGACTTTAGCTGCGGTTATAGCCTGTCCATTTATGCCTGCATTTGCTATTAATATTGCCGCGGGATTAGTAAAATTGGATTTTAAAAAGTTTGCTTTATCAATATTGATAGGTAAAATATGTATGGTATATTTCTGGGGTTATGTTGGAACGGGAATTATAGAAAGTTTTCAAGATCCAACCATTCTTTTAAAAATAATGATTATGATTTTAGCAGCTTACCTAGCAACACTATTTATAAATAAGATAATAAAGGATTAGTTATGAAAAAGTTTTTAATATTTATAAGTATTATTATTTTAGTTGTTCTAGTAATTATTCTTGGCATAAATTTTTATGTCATATTTAAGTATGATAAAAAGATAATAAGTGAAAAAGAAGCTTATAAATTAAAGGATGCTGATTGTATTTTAATACTGGGTGCTGGTATAAAAAATGGTGGCCCTAGTGATATGCTAAGAGATAGATTAATAGTAGGAAGTAAGATATATCAAAATAGCAATATTAAAAAAATAATAGTAAGTGGTGATCATAGTAAAGATAATTATGACGAAGTTAGAGTTATGAAAAATTACTTGATAAATAAGTTAGATGTTTCTTCAGATGATATTTATAAAGATCATTATGGCATAGCAACTTATGACTCTATTTATCGAGCTAAAGAAGTTTATAGCTGCCAAAAGATGATTATTGTAACGCAAAAGTATCATTTGTATCGTTCTTTATATCTTGCAGATAAAATAGGAATTGATGCCTATGGTGTATCGGCATCTTTAGAGCCTTATCGTGGTCAATTATGGCGTGAAATTAGGGAAGTTTTAGCTAGGGATAAAGATTTTGTTAAAGGCTTGATTTTGCCAAAGCCAAAGTTTAAAATCGAGGCATTACCAGCATCAGCGACTGGTGATGATACTAATCAAAGATAAGCTATCAAGAGGATAATATCCAAGTAATGATAGCTTTTTTAATTTCATAATATTCATTTTCTTCAAACTGCATATTAGCTATGCAAAAACGTTTGTTACTAATATGTGAGCAGAATATACATTCATATAAATTAGAACAATCTTGGATAAAAAATGAATTAGTAATTTTGCTTGAACATACAACATTATAACTATTAGCACAATTACTGGAATCATCGGTTCTGATACAATAATTGCATAATGCTGATCTTTGAGACGCTAAAACATTATTACATTTATGACAAGAATCACAAAAAATAATATTTTTAGAATCACTACTATCACTTGAGGCATATACATTTTCACAGCGATATATCGTATCACTTTTAGCTACATTTATTGAATCGTATACTCTTTCGGTAGTTATTAAATTAACTTTATCCCATATAGCAAGTATTTCATCTAAAGAAGTTATTTTTTTATAAGGTAGCATCCATCCATCACTTAGATCTACTTTTTCCATATTACTATTTGTTATATATTTAGATCCATTAGAAGATGATGCATAAGTTACTTCACTTGTAGTAGCATCGACTACTTCTTTAGGTAATTTAATATCAAAAGCCAGTTTTTCATATATATCTTTTAAATGCCAATTTATATCCTGATTAAATATCATTTTAAAGATGCTTTTACATATATTTAAAGCTTCATTATCATTCATACTATATTTCCTTTCTACTAGTCGAATTCTTCCTTAAAATGTCTTTTAAACTAGTTTTAGCATCTGTATTAAACACGATATTAGTATTTGTATTTTTATCAATGTATTTAGTTACTTCTTTAGAAACACTTCTTAAACCAGGTTTACTTATATAATCTAAAGTAGTACCCATTATAGTAGGTAGTAATTTACCATCTTTTTCAATTCTTACAATACAACTTCGATTAGGAAGTTCAGAAAGCATTTTAACTTTTTTATCTTTGTTATTATCTAAAGGAATTTTCATATCTATATTATCTACTAAAACATTAGCATCGATTTTAGCTACTCTAAATAAATAATAATTACTTACATTAGCAAATATAGCATCTTTTAATTCATCAGATATTTGATTAAAATATTGTCCTGATAGGATTAAAGATAAATTATATTTTCTAGCCTCAGATAAGAACTTACATAAGATAGGATTTTCTACAATAGCAACTTCATCTACTACTAAGATAATATGTTCATTATTTTTTCTGGCCTGAATAATATTTAAGATTTTTTGCATAACTAAACCGGATATAGTTTTAGTTATCTTATCTCCTAGTTTAGTTCTATCTAAAGAAAACAAAGTAACAATATTATTACAAATTGTTTCATATAAACTAGAGTATTTTTCTAAATTATTAAAGACAGGAATCATACTCATTTCATCAATAAAACTTATAATCGGAGATATACTTTCAGAATATGATTTAGTTTTAAGTTCATTAAAATCACTTAAGAAAAATTCTATAACACAAATAGGTACATTATCTTTACTAGCATTAATCATATTATTACGATAATCTAAATCTAATAATAATTTTCTTAAATTAGTAAAGTTAAACGAGTCAAGACTTAATAATAAATAGGTACTAAATCTTAAAACTCTTTCTAATTTAGCATTATATTGATCACTTATTAAAGATTTAAATAAATCTAAGTAAATCTCAGTTTCCGCAACAATATCGTTATTAAAAGAGCCAAATAAATTAATAGAACTATCATTATTATTAAAATCAATTATTTTACTAAAACCACCGATATCATCTTGAAGAAAAGCATGAGGGTCTATAACAATTACTCGATAATTATTCTTTAATATATTATCTTGATTAATATTATTAATAAGTAAACTAATTAATTTAGATTTACCGGAACCGCTTGCTCCTAAGATAACAGAATGTTTATTAAAACTATAATTATATAAATTTAAGTAATAATCTTCATTTAAATAAGGAAATGTATTTACTTTTAATAAAGCATTATCTTTATTTTCACTTAATATATTTAAACATTTACTAATATCTAAATATTTAGGAATAGCTTTATATTCATATCTTTTATTACCTTCGAAGTCTATTGATAATAATGAAGATATACTAGTAAGAAATGCTCTATATTTAATTATTTCATTATTATAAGAAGTATAAATATTAACTTGTCTTTTTATTCTTTTACCAATACCTTTACTAAGTTTAATTTCTATATATTGTAAGTCACCTTTATTTTTAATTTCAAAGTTATTAATTATATCAATAATATTACTTTCATTAATCATAAGATATGGT
>CANRMZ010000006.1 GCA_947631885.1 uncultured Bacilli bacterium | reverse complement strand
GAAAGAGGAATAACGATTCCTGATCCAGATACTTTATTAAAATTAAAGGAAATCTTTGAAGTTTCAATTGATGAAATACTGTCTGGAGAAAGTTTTGACAATAACCATGACAAAAATTTAAACGATAATGTAACTATTCATATGTATACAAAATATAGAAAATCGAAAAAAATATTGAAAGTTTTAGTAATTATTTTATTGATGTTCTTCTTATCATTTTTAATTTACTTTTTTGTCAACTCTTATCGTTCTATAAAAGTTTATACTATTTATGGTACAAGTGATAACATTAAAATAGATAATGGAGTTTTCGTTATAACTAATGATAAGATGTATTTTTCAATAGGTAATATTGTTAGTAAATCTGAAGACAAAATAGATAGCATTGAGCTTTATTATTTGCTTGATAATAAAAAGGTTACAATTGCTAAACAAGATGATAATTTTTTGACAATAATAGATTATAAAGGATATGATGAATACTTTGATACTCAAAATCTAAAATTTATTTTGTCTAATATGTATGTTGAGGTTACCTTTGATAATAAAAATGAAATAGTTCCGTTAGTATTGAAGAAAGATTTTGTTAACGATAAATTATTTTTTAAACAAAAGCAAAAATCAAGCAGTATTAATGATCAGATAAAAGAATTAAATGACAACGAAATGATAGATAATCTAATAATAGATATAAAAAATAAATTTTCATTTAATGATGGTTCTTATATATTTGAATTTGATGATGAAGAATCAAATAAATATACCATTTATTATATTGAGTCTACTAACACAATTAACATGGCAAAAATGAAGAATGAAGATATTATAGAAACGTGGCTACTAGATTTTGAATTTTTAAGTTTGCAGTATAATTCTTTAAACAATCCAAAAGATTCTTTTATTGAATCTAATAATATAATTGAATGCTTAAAAGAAAAGTGCACATCTTCTTCTGAAAAAGAGAAAGAATTTTGGGATGTAATTCACAATGCATTAAATAGCAACTGATAAGTTCTTTCTTTTTTTTTATTTATGTGAAAATAATATATAGATAAAGGAGGTGAATCTAGAGGTGAAAAAAATACTAACGATATTACTATTAATATGTTCTTTTGCATTTATAGATTCTGTAAGTGCATATGAAGATTTTTATGAGAACCCCAATGGAGTTAAGTTGTCAAAAGATGAACTGAAATTTGTTCAAACATTATTCTATGAGGGATTCGAAAAAATATTAACTTTTGAGGATTATGAAAACATATTTTCTCACGGATTAACGCCGCAAAGTAAAATTGAAAAATCTCAAAGTAACATCTTTATTCCGGCTGCTACTTCACATACAACTATGAATAAGAGTATAACAATCGGTAAAGCATGTACCACATCTAATTGTACGGTTACAATTGTAGTTAATTGGATAAATCAACCAAACACAAGAAGCTATGATGTAATAGGAGCTTATTTCTCAGGCACTACAAATATTACTCCTCCATATACTCGGGTAGAAAGTTCAACTGGAGTAAAGGCGTATAGTAATAATGTTATTGATAAAAACGGAGTTGGCTGTTCAGTAAAACTGCCTGATGTTGGGGATGCTATTAATGTAGTTCAATACTTTTATGTGAATGTCGGTGGTACAGTTTATGCAAGTTATCAACACGCTATGTCAAACATCTCTTTAGAAAACAGCAAAAAATATACTTTTTCAAATAATGGCTATGGCGGAGTCTTTAATTTCCAACCATCGGTAAGTAAGTATTATGATCAAATGTTAGGCGTATATATAACACTATAGAAGTTGATTTTGAGCTGTTAGTACTAATTTCTAACAGCTTTTTTTAATTCGTAAAATGGAATTTACTGAAATCTTAAATGTAGAAGCAAGCACATACAGAAATGCTGTATTAGGTAGATTTTTTCCGCTTTCATATTGACTGTAACATGATTGTGATATTTTAAGAATTCTTGAAATTTGAATTTGAGATAAATTGTTTTTACGTCTTAAATTCTTTAAATTTTTAGAGATAATACTATTATTAAGTTCAATTGGACCGTTATACACATTTTTGCTAGTCAATCCCAATGCATAGTCTACATTTATATTAAACTTATTGCAAAATTGAATTAATTTTTTCAAAGGTATAAAATCTGCTCCAGTTTCCCATCCACTAATTGTCTTGTTACTTACGCCTAGAATCTTTCCAAGTTCTTTTTGAGAAATGTTTATAATTTCCCTACAATTTTTAATATTATTATTAATTAACATTATCTCACCTGTAATTATATTGTTGCATTTAACAAATAAAAAAAGTTGAAAGTCTGGGAAATATGATATAATTGTGCTTAGAAAGGATAAAAATGAATGATTTAGAGAAAAAATATTATTTGCAGTTAAAAAAACAATTCATGGATTACTCTTTTAAAAGGGGACTTATAGAAAAAAAAGCAGCTGAAGTTATATATAATAAAAAATATACATATTCAGCTTTTAAAAACGATATTTATTCTTCCATTATTCTTAGTGAACGGGAATTAAAAGAAATATATAAAAAAGTACAAAAGGCAAAAGCAACCTCGAGTTTCTATAAATAGAAACTTGAAAGTTCTTATATTAATTTCTTTGATGTGATATATAAGGAGCATGAGGACATATTCCTCAAATAATAATCGGTTTGATTGAGATTACTATAGTAAAACATGTTATATCTAACAATCTGATTATGGAAAGGAGTTGCAATGAAGAAATTTTTTGGTATATTGGCAGTGACACTTATTACGACCTTTGTATTTGGAACTAATGTAAGTGCGTCATCAGCTTATCGGTTTTATGAAGACGTAAATGTTCCAAAAAAGTCATATAAGATCTTTGGACCTTTTGAAGCCGGATATAACTACGTATATGGGGCACATAAGATAACTAAATTAATCACTGATGGTGCTGATGTTCATACGTCTCTAATGACTGTTCATGACAATCAATTTTTTGCTACTACTGATCAAACAACAATTACTAAAAAAGATTATACAGTGCTTTGGAAACCATCAAAACCAGGCTCAAGTTCTGAATTGAGTTATAATACTTCTTCAGCTTGTAAAGCATCTAGTTATAATACAACTGACAATTATTGCATCGTAAGTGGTAATTCATATGGAACATTGCTGCAAAATAAGAATATTATTTTCTCATTTACTGTCAATGGACAATTTATATATGTAGATTAATTTTTATAATAAGGGGAGGATGTGTTCCTCTCCTTATGTACTTATTAAGGAGTTTTATGAAATTAAGATTATTAAAAAACAAATTATTTAGCAAAAGTACTTTATATTATATTGTTTTTGCATTACTTATATATAATAGTATTTTTATATTAATTAAGAGTGAATTATTCTATTGGGGCATTAATTATTCTTCAAATTATTTGAGTTATTATACAAGCAATTATTTAAATAATAATATAAATAATCTTATATTCAACGATATGCCATATTTTTTTATTGAAAGTGATGTGGTAAACATCTATTCTGCTGTTTATATATATGTTGTATCTTTTTCTTCAATGTTATTCAATATATTTATGTTTATAGCACCGTTATTATTATTCGTTATGATACAAAGAAAAATTTACGAAGATATTTATAACAAAAATATGTATAATCATATTAATAGGATAGGAAAGAAAAAATTTGTTAGTAACACTCTTTTTGTGTATTCATTTTATTCAGGATTAATGATAATTATTCCTAAGATGTTATTTTTCTTGGAATTATCTATCTTTTTTCCAAACACGGTTTCTTCAGTACATTTCATAACTGATGCATCGTTCTTATCTCAATCGTTTTTATATGTTGGATATAAAGTACATCCTTATTTGCTTATTTTAATTGATTTGTGTGTAAATTTTATTTTTGGAGTTTCTGTAGCTTTAATAAGCATTATTATTAGCTCTATGTATAAAAATAAAATATTTTCTTATATTACGATTATATTATTTTATGCTATTACTTCTATTTTTACAATAAAAGCTCCGTTCTTATATCTTCATTCGATATTTAACTTTTTTGACTTTTATGTTACGGATCCTTATTCACTAAAATTGTATGATCCTTTATTAATTGGTTGCATTTATATGCTGGTTTCTTTTATTATTGCTAGGATTGTCTTAAGAAAGAAAATAGAGAGAAATGTATGAAAAAATTTTTTAAAAAGTTTTTGCTAAATAAAGGGTTACTAATACTAATATTTGGAGTGCTTTTATTATTATATTATATTTTTAATCCACTTCTATATGTAGAAACAGATTATATGATTCAAAGTAAAATAAGTGATTTAAATTATATTTACTATATTTATATGCTTCCAATGAGTTTCTCTGAATTGGACTTTGTATTGGCAATATCGCTTGAAATGGTATATTTATCTTTGTTAGTGTTTAGCATTTCAAAATTATGCAATTTCTTTTTTGGTGATACTGCGTCAACTTCTATTCTTAGAGTAAATAAGAAAAAATTTATTAGTAAATTGTTTATCGTAAACGCTATTATATCTGTTGTCATATGTGCACTTTATTTTATATTTTATTTAGTATTATGCTATTTTAATAAAGTCGATTTCACTTTTAGTATAAATAATTTATATCCGATTTTATATAAATTATTGTTATCACTCATAATACCTAATTTATATTTATTAATTTATATTTATACTGATAAAATTTCTATTTCTTTATTTTCTATATTTCTTGCAAATATAGTACTAGAACTAGTAATAAGAAGTACATTTTTGACAGAAAGTTTAGTTTTCGATGAAAGTTGGCTATTAATCACATTTTTTGTAACTGCATATTTTCTACTATATTTTAGTATCAAAAAAATATTTTTAAGGAGGGATTTAACGTGAATAAAGCAATTATATCTGCAAAAAATTTATCAAAAAAGTTTAATAATAATGTAGTTTTAAATAATATAAATATTTCATTTAATAAAGAAAAAATCACCGGAATTGTTGGCTACAATGGTAGTGGTAAAACAGTTTTACTTAAAATAATAGTTGGACTTTATAAGCCAACTAGTGGAGAAGTGGTTATTGATGACGACTTAACAATTTATGATGATTTCGGTGTGCTTATTGATACGGGCTTTATTGAATATGAATCGGGATATAAAAATTTAAAACTTATTTCACTTTTAAAAAATAAGATTAAGGATAAAGATATATACGATATTATGAAATTTGTAAAATTAGATCCATTTAATAAGACTAAATATAAAAATTATTCTACGGGAATGAAACAAAAATTAAAAATTGCTCAAGCTTTAATGGAAAAACCAAAGGTGCTAATATTAGATGAACCATTCAACGGCCTTGATAAGGAAAGTGTCCTTTATTTTAGAAAAGTCCTTCTGGATTTAAAAGAAAAAGGGACTACAATTATTATTACAAGTCATTATGAAGAAGATATTAAAGCTTTATGTGATTATGTATATGAAATAAATAAAGGGGAGTTAACATTATATGAAAAAAAATAAAAATATGGTTATTATAATCATATTATTATTAATAAGTTTGGCATTATTATTATTTTTAGGATATAGATATATTAAGCAAGAAGAAAAAATGGTTTCAAGTTACGATGATTTTACACGTGCTAGCCTTGCTTTATCTTTAACTTATGAAAAATCATTAGATTATCTAATGTCTTATATAAGATTAGTAGAATCATCACTTCCTGGAGAAAAAACAGAAAAAAATGATTTAATATATGATTTTGCAAAATATGATTTTATTCCTTCGTTATCTTTATTATCTGATGAAATAGAAGACAGTGATATTTTATATGAAGCATTTAATGATTTTTCTAAAATTATTTCTTACTTCAATAATACTTCTTATAGATTAAGAGAGAATATGTTAGTTCGTCAAGGAAAGTATTATTATACAGAAAAAAATGGAGTTTATAAGTATATTATTAAGAAAAAAGTTATAACAAAAAAGGGATTTAATGATTGCTATAAAGATTATCTTGACACATTAGGATACAAAGATATGGAAGATAGCATAGCACAAAAAATACAAAAAGATAGTAAACTAATAAACGTTTATAATTTATTGAAAACTAAAAACGCAAATTTTTTGCGAGAAAATCAAGAAATAATTATTAGAGCTGTATCGGAAGATTTAAAAGATTTTACAGACTTTATTCTTACTAATTATATTTTAGCAGATCCCGATGTGCAAGTTTCTGGACCAGAATTAATTAAACCTTTTGACACAGAAGAAATAACTTTGATTTATAATTTTACTTATTTGGATAGAATTTATAATTCTGCCTCAAAATATTACAAAAATGCTTATCAGTTAGATATTAATTATGTATGGGAGCAAGTACAAGAACAAGGGTATCCAAAAATATATATGGAAAAATCTTGTTAAAAATTTATATTATTTGAGACTTTTTAATCTTTTAAATTGTTATTATAATGAAAGCGCTTTTTGGAGGTAAACTATGGACACGCAATTTATTGAAATTTACCATACAATAAAAAATGATATTTTTCGTTTAGCTTATAGTTATACAAAAAATTTATTGGATGCAGAAGACATTACTCAAGATGTGTTTATAAAATTGTATGAAAATTTACCAAAATTTAATGATAATGAACATATAAAAAAATGGTGTATTAAGATTACTATAAATAAATGTAAAAATCTTTTTCTATCATCTTGGAAGAAAAAAATAAGAATTATAACTGAAAAAGATGAAAATAATGTTTTTGAAGATAATTCTAGTGCTTTCGATGAAGTCATAAATGCATTGTTTTCTTTATCTAAGGATTATAGAATACTAATTGTTTTGTATTATTATGAAGGATATAAAGTAAAGGAAATATCCAAGTTGTTAAAGGTAAATGAATCTACAATTAGAACTAGATTACAAAGAGCAAGAAATCAATTGCAAATTCTTTTAAAAGAGGAGAAGGTTTAAAATGAATAACAAAGAAAAAATAAAAGAAGCTTTATCAAAAATATATGTTTCTGAAAGTTTGGATAAAAAGATAATGGATGAAACTATAAATAAGATAAATAAGAAAAAAAATTATAATTATTTTAATAAAAAAATCATCATAGCAACACTTACTATTTTCTTTTTGACAATAACGACAGTATTTGCTAAAGATTTAATTTATAAATACGTTCTGAATAAAAAATGGGTAGGTGAGCAATATTATCAATCAATATCTTTAACTAACCCAGTATATATTAACGATGTTAAAAATTATACTTGTGATAATTTTAAAACTTTAAATGATATGGAAAACGTTTTAGGAATAAAATTTGTTTTTGATACATCTAAGTACAATGACGAGATTAATAAGTGTGAAATAAAACTTAATGATGAAGGATATATTGAAAAGGTAAAAGTCTCTGTCAAGGATTTCTATGATTATTCCGAAGATAATAAAGAAATAGATTCACAATATAGAGAAGATTTTACGCAAGAAGAATTTTATGCCTGGGAAGCTAAAAGAAAAATCACAGAAGTTTATATTCAATTTATGACCCAATATGCTTCTTTAGAAACCAAAGAGGAATTTAAAGAAATACAAATGGATTCAAGTAATGTTGAAACAAAAAATTATGAATTTTACGCAAAAAATATCAATACTGAAGGGTATTATAATCTAACACCAAGTGAAAGAATTGCCTTATCTAAACATGTTGTATTTGTAAATAATAATATTTTATATTATTTTTACGCTAATAGTCAGGTTTCTATCGAAGACCTACTTGGTATTATATATGAATTTTAAAAAAGAAGTAGTAGGTTAATAATAAAAAATAATTAATTAAATTGTTAAATTAAAAGAAAGGAATGATAAAAAATGAAAAAATATATATTTAAAGTATGTTTAGCAATTACAATGTTTATAACTTTAAGTATGACAGTTCATGCTGAATCTGTTTATTATACAAATAGTAAAGGTGTTGAAATGACACAAGAACAATATGAATATTTATCATCAAAGTATTCAAAAATTAAAATAGATAATTTTAGTCAAGATCAATTTGAAATTAGGGTATATGCTGATCATCATACATCAGCAGAAAGATACATTGTTGAGGAGCAATATAAAGACTTTGCCGGCAAGACTATATATACAAATGTAAGGAATCTTTCAGAAGATGAATATATTGAATATAAAAATAATGAAAAAAACTTTAGCCCAATAATTGCAGCTAATCTTAGTACATCCGAAGTAAAGATGCATTTGGAAGTACATGTTAGCGGTAGTAAACAAAGCGTTTCAGTAGATATGTCTGCAGAATGGATAAATGGTATTCCAAGTGTAAAATCATTTGATATAAATGCTTTTTTGATTACAACAACAGGAAATTTACAATTAGCAAGGATTAAAGCAGAAGGCTATCAAATTTCTGATGCTGGAGAAGTAACATATGGTAATGAAGGCAATAATTCTAAATTTGAACCTTATGCATATGGAATTTCTATGAATATTTTAAATGGCACAAAGAAATCTTTGGAAGTAGAAACGGGAGCTGAATACTATTACTTTGGCTCAGGTACAATGAAGGTAACAGGAACTTATCAACATGCAACACGTGATGTAACGCTTGAGCAATCACACTCCTATAACTTTTCTTCTAATGGTTGTGGTGGAGTTATAGATTTTTATAACAACGTTGGAAATTACTATAATTCAAACCCTGGACTTTCTGTTAATGAAAATATATAATTGAATTTTTAATTATAATAAGAAAATTAGCAAACTTAACATGATTATGAAGTTTGCTTTTTTCTTGATATAAATATTTAGACAAAATAGAATTCTCAAAGAAATAGTCAAATAAAATTGGAATATTAATTTTGTGTTTTTTTTAAAAATAAAACATAAAAAACTAATAATTTCGACATGATCCGACAATTTTTTTAAAATAAATGTCTTATAATGCCGATATGATAGCAATAGCCATATGCTATCGTGTTGTAATATAGATGTGAGAATTATAAAAAAGTTAGTGATGTGAATTAAATATAAGTGTTAATTTTTTATTTATTTTAACCTAATTTTGGCAATTTTGAAAAAATTAAATTATCTTACGTGATAAAATAAAGTTAAAAATTTTATTATAGATATTTTCACCTGAATTTTGAGAAAACTTTTTGAAATAGGCAATGGTATGATAGGCTTTTAATTGCCAACTGGCTAAATTGCTAGTCGGCGTAAGCCAGCCAATTCATACCATTGGGTTCCTATTTCAAAAAGGAAATTAAAATTAAGTGAAAATAATTTTAAAATATAGGTTATTATAAATTTTAAATTCATTATTTTTACTATGTTTTTAGGTTAAATTAATTTTAAAATCGTTGGTGATAATAAAGTCTAAATTAACATATAAGAGTTCTTATTTATTTACAATACGAAGCTATTATAATAAGCAAAGCTTAAGCAGTATTCATCTTTACTTATGAAAAGGTAATTGCTTGATAAGGAGTTGATTACCTATGAGTGATGAAGAAGAATACTGTGATGAAGTTGTTTTTTTGACCGAGTGTCAAATCCTAGTTTTAGGGTTGATACTCGGTTTTTTTATTTGCCTAAAAAAATTGAGCTGTAGAGGACCTCCTTTTATCAATTGGAAATTCAAAAACCAAATTGATAGGAGGAAAGAATATGGTTGAATTACCTAAAAGAAATAAAAGTAAAGATAATCCTTATACATTAGGATATGATGAAAATAAACAAACTTATACAGTTCAATTTACTGATAATAATAAAAAGATTCAGAAGGTTGAAATAAATAATGAGGTTTATGATGCCTTTGATAGTTTTGAATTGGAGGATATTTCACAAATACATAAATATAGAAAACATATAGAACATAGTGAAATATTTGAAAATAAATTAGAAGAAAGAATGATTGAAAAACCTATAACTATTGAGGAAGAAATAGAAAATAAAATTTTAATTGAGGATATAAAGATAGCTATAGATCAATTAAGTGATGTTCAAAAAAGAAGAATTGTTTCTTATTATTTTGAAGATAAAACTTTAAAAGAAATAGCTGATTCTGAAGGTTGTAGTATAAAAAATGTACATAAATCTATTGAGCAAGGAATCCAAAAAATAAGAAAAAATTTAAAAATTTAAAATTTTAGGGGTAAAAAATTGCTTCTAAAGTGCCAAACAAGTGAGAGGGATAATTAAATCTTTCTCACTTGTTGTTTTTTATTTGTTAAAACAATGTTCTTTGAAAATTTATTTTCTAATTATCAAATACATTCCTAATATGTGTAGCACATTAGTAAGTACGCTTGTCGATTAATACTTGACTATAAAATTAGATTGCCTCTAATCTGCAATAAAGCATATTAGTAATAATGATACTTTTGCCCAGCCACAGACTCAAGCAATGGGGGCAATTTTGTGAGAACCACAAGAAGGTGAAATTCCTATGGAACTAATAAGCAATTAGTCGTTTGATAATTCCCTGTATCATGGGGATAGAAATAATAATGATACGAAATCTTAAAGTAGAAAAATAATATCAGTTGAGATTAAAAAACAACTGATATTTGTACATATGAAGAAAGGATTAATAAATGAGAAGATATAAAATAAAAATTACAAAAGAATGGAGTTTTAAACTTGATGGTGTTAATAAAGAACAAATAGAAGGAAAGATACGAAATATATTATATGATTCACAAATATTAGATTTACCAGAAGTTAATAAAAAAATAAAATGGAAAATTAAAAAGATTAATAGAAAGGGTTTAGATAATAATGATTAAAGTAAATAGAGGAGATATTTTTTATGCTGATTTAGATTTAGGAATTGGCAGTGAACAACAGGGCATTAGACCTGTTTTAATTTTGCAAAATGATTTAGGTAATAAATATAGTACTACAACTATAATTGCACCGATTACTACTAAATCTTATATATCCAATAGTCAGCCTACTCATGTTAGAGTAGAAGTACCTGGTGAAAAAGTAAGTGCAAATTCTATTATTTTACTTGAACAAATTAGAACTATTGATAAAAGTAGGCTAAAAGGTTATGTTTGTAATTTAGAAGAAAAAGAAATGTTAAAAGTAGAAAAAGCTATCAAAGTATCACTTGGATTAAAGTAGTTTTTTCTACTTTTTTTCTTATTCATTAAAAAAGAATAATGTTCATAAATTTAAAAGGAGGATCAATGTGGGAAAAGATAAAGAATTAGTTATATGTGTTTATGATGATAATGGACCTTTTATTAGTGAGAAAATATTGGAAGCTTTTGAAAGATATTTAAAGTCAAGATTACAAAATACTAAGTCATAACAAATTTGTACATTAGTAATAAGAAAAGAAGTATTTTATAATGTTTGCATTATGTATTGTTGGTTAGGAAGAAAGTGAGGTTAGAAATGGTTGATTACTTAACTGATAAAACATATAAAGCAGGAGCTTATTTAAGACTTTCAGTTGAAGACGATAATAAAAATATAGAAAGTATAAGTATAAAAAATCAACGAGCTTTTATAAAAGATTTTGCTCTAAAAAATAATATTGAAATATATGATTACTATGTTGATGATGGGTATTCTGGTGGTAATTTTGAGCGACCAGCATTTAAGAGATTAATAAATGATATTGAAAACGGAATAATTGATTGTGTAATAACCAAAGATATGTCTAGACTTGGTAGAGAATTTATTGAAACAGGTAATTATGTATTTAAATATTTTCCGGAACATGATGTTAGATATATTGCTATATTAGAAAATTATGATACTTTAAATCCGAATGGAGTTGAAGATATAATTCCTTTTAAAGCAGTTATAAATGATATGTATTTAAAGGATATATCTAAAAAAATTAAAAGTGTAAGACATGATATGATGAAAAAAGGAGAATATGTTGGTAGTTCAGTTCCTTTTGGCTATAAGAGATCAGAAGAAAATAATAAGTTACTTGTAATTGATGAATATGCTGCACCAATTGTTCAAAGAATATTTGAATTAAAGGACAGTGGTAAAACTGAAGGAATGATTGCAAGAACTTTAAGTGATGAAGGAATAGCTCCCCCGGATGTTTACAGAAAAAAGAAACTCAAAAGTGTGACTATAACGACTAATCTATGGAAAGCTTGTACAATTAAAAATATCTTGTCTAACGAAGCTTATATTGGCAATTTAATTCAGGGTAAGTATGAGAGAGTAAGTTTAAAATCAAAGAAGAAACGATTGTTACCTAAAAGCAAATGGATAATAAAAAAAGGTGCTTTACCTCCTATAATATCGGAGGAATTATTTGCAAGAATAAATGCTCCTAAAAGAAAAATTGATATAAGGTATAGAGAATTTGATTATTTATTAAAAGGTTTAGTTGTCTGTGGTGATTGTGGTAAGGCAATGCTTGTAAGAAGAATAAAGGGGAAAGCTGATCCATCTAAAATAACACCAATATATTGTTGTAGAACTTATGCTACTTATAGGAATAATGTTTGTTCAATGCATTATTATCGAGAAGAAGATTTAAATGATCTTGTGCTTAAAGAATTAAGAAATATTTTAATAAAGTATTCTAATAATGAATCATTAGGTAAAAAATATGAAACTACATTATGCGATTATGATGTTTTAAAAGATTATGAAAGTTCTTTAAAAGGTTTAAAAGCTAAAATAATTACTATCGATAAAGCAATTAGTGATTTGTATAAAGATCGGGCAAGCGGAATTATTTCTGATGAAGAATTTTTAGAGATAAAAAAAGATTTGCAAAAAGATAGAAAAAATTTAGATGAAGAAGTTGCTAATTTAGAAATATTAATAAGTGAATCGAAAAATGTTTTTACTGATGAAAAAACAAAGCAAAAATATATTAATGATTTTTTGAAAATGAAAAATCCGGATAAAGAACTATTAAAAACAATTATTAATAAGATAGAAGTATATGAAGATAAAAGTATCAAAATATTTTTTAATTTTAACATAAACGAGGCTAATAATGAAAAATAAATTAACTGTTGCTTATGTTAGATTATCGCAAGAAGATTTAGAAAAAGATAATGAATTTTCCTCAAGTATATATAATCAATTAGGTTTTATAAAATCATACGCTAAAACAATGGGATTAACAATTGATAAAGAATACATTGATGATGGTTATTCAGGAATTACTTTTAATAGACCAGCTTTTGAGGATTTAACAGATGATATTAATACAGGTTTAATTGGAACAATAATAACTAAAGATATGTCAAGACTTGGTAGAGATTTTTTAGAAACGGCATATTATATTAGTGAATATTTTCCTAAAAATAATGTTAGATATATAGCAATTAATGATCAATTTGATAGTAATAATCCTGATGATCATGAACAACAGATTATGTTAGAGTTTAAGTCTTTAATAAATGATAGATATGTTAAAGATGTTTCAGTTAAAAGAAAACAAGTTGCAATGGCTAAGACAGAAGAAGGACAATTTATTGGTTCTCAAGCACCTTATGGTTATAAAATAAAAAAAATCCAAGATAAAAGAACTTTGGAAATTGACGAAGATGCTGCTAGTGTAGTAAAAAGAATTTTTACTGAAATAGCAAGTGGTAAAACAAGAAAAGAAGTTGCTGATGGATTAAATAATGATAAAGTTATTCCACCAGTCTTATATATGAAATTGACACCTAGTAAAAACAAGTGTTACTATTATGATTGGTCGGATAAAGTAGTTTATAGAATATTAAAAAATAAGACTTATACTGGAAGAATTGTTAAAAGAAAATCTATAAAAAAAGATTATCATCAACAAAAACGAGAAATTATTCCTATTAGAGATAGGGAAACAATAGATAAATGTCATCCTGCTATTATAAGTGACGAATTGTTCGAAGAAGCTAATAATAGATTGATAATAAATAAAAGGAAAGAAAAAAACAATTATTGTGGCTTGTTTAGTGGATTAGTAATTTGTGGAACTTGCGGTCGAGTTATGACTCCATGTAGAGTTCAAAAGAAAGGTCGAAAAGTACAATATTATTTTGAATGTACAAGAGTTGTTGAGCGAAAAAAATGTAAAAGTAGAAATATTGCTGATTCAAGATTAAGGACAATATTCATAGAAACAATAAAAGATATTATCAACAATTATGTAAGTGAAGATAAAATTGTTTCAATGGCAACAAAAGATATATTAATTAATGAAAGACCTAATTTAAAAATTGCTAATATAAAAGATGATATTAAATTACATGATACTAATATTAGAAATCTTTATTTAAAAAAAACAACAGGAGAAATAACTATGGATGAATTTATAATAAAGAAAGAAAATGAAACAAAATTAAAAGAGCAGTCAGAAAAAATCTTAAAACAATTGGAAGAATCTAAAAATGAAGAAATGAGAAAAAAAGAATTAGTTGATATTTACAATAAATTTATAACTAATGATGATAATATTAATGATATTGTAAGGGATTTAGTAAAAGAAATTGTTGTTTATAATGATAATACTTTAAAGTTATCATTTAAATTTGGCTTGGGTGAGCCAGAAAGGATTAAATTATATTGATAAAAAAGGACTATGGCAAGGAATTGCCTTTATTAAAAAATGAGGTTGTTACTTATCAAAAGACAGGAGATGCTGATAATGAATATCTAGATAAGTGCTTAAAGTTTTATAAAGAAATGGGTGTATATGCTATTGGTAAAAAGATTAATGAAGAAGACATTGCCGATCAAATAATAGGTTTATTAACAGAATTTAAACCTGACATTGTAATAATCACTGGCCATGATGCTTTTTATTCTAAAAACGGTACTAAAGAAAATATTAATAATTATAAAAATTCCAAAAATTTTGTTAAGGCTATAAGAGCGGCTCGTAAGTATGAAAAAAGCCAAGAAAAGCTTGTCATAATCGCCGGTGCTTGCCAAAGTGATTATGAAGAATTAATTAAAGCAGGCGCTAATTTTGCTTCAAGTCCTAAAAGAGTTAATATCCATGCGCTAGATCCCGCAATTATAGCTACCGATATAGCTTTGACTGAGAGAAATAAGCCAATAGATTTAGTAAGTATTTTAGAAAAGACAAAATATGGTACAAATGGTATTGGTGGTATTATTACACCAGGGTTAATGTATGTGGGGTTCCCTAGATGAACTTAGATGATATAAAAGCAAAGATTCAAAATGATATAGGTAAAAAAGTTCATATAACAGTCTATGGCATGCGCAATAAAATAAATTACTATGAAGGACCTATATATAAGGTTTATCCAAATATCTTTACTATTTTAGAAAATGGCGAAGAAAAAAGCTTTGCTTATCGCGATATTATAACAAAAGATATAAATGTGAAATATTTATGATTTTATATCTTGAAAATGCCATTTAAATAAGATAAAATATAATTGTGGATAACAAGAAGGAGTGAGGTAAATGGAAATTACATCTGTAAAAGTTCACAAGACTGAAAGAGAAGGATCTCGTATGAAAGGATATGCAACAGTTACACTTGATAATTGTTTTGTTGTAAGAAATATCCGTATTATCGAAGGTGATGAAAAGCTATTCATCGCAATGCCTAGTAGAAAGGTTGCCGATGATCGCTATGAAGATATAGCTCATCCAATTAATGCTGAAACTAGAAAATTATTCGAAGACAAGATTTTAGAAGAATATAATAATCCTACAAATACTGACGAAGAATAATAATCAAGCGACCATGTCGCTTTTTTTATGTCATAAATTTATATATTATTCATATTATTAGATGGAGGAATACTATGAATGATAAAATAAATAATAGTAGTGAACTTAAAATTATCGATAGATCACTTATGACTTTAAATGGAGTTAGCAAAATAGTAAGTTTTGATAATACTGAATTTATCATTGAAACTGATTTAGGACCTATCCATATTACAGGCCAAGGATTAGAACTATTAAATCTTGACACTCACGAGGGATTAATCAAAATCAAGGGTAAAATAAATGGCTATAATTATGTAGATAAAGCCGTTAAGAAAAAAGAAGAAAGCTTAATTAGTAAACTCTTTAAATGATAGTATCTCTTCAGTTAAAAGCTCTTTTTATTAATTTTATCTATGGTTTTGTTTTGTTTTTCTTATCATATATTAATTACTTATTTATTAAAAAAGAAGCAACGATAGTAAAAGTCTTAATTACATTACTATTTATGTTTGATTATGCCATAGTTTATTTAATTATTTTTTATAAACTAACAAGTGGAATTTTTCATATCTTTTATCTATTTTTATTCATCGTAGGTTACTATATAGGATATCTTGTTAAAAGTAAAAGAGTACCTCTTAAAATATATAATAAATTAAAAGAAAAAATACCTAAAAAATAATTAGGTATTTTTTAAAATATGTAAAAATGCTTGTAAATACTAGCTATGCTCATTGACTTTATTCTTTCATAAGTTTACGATTAAAGTACAAAGGTGGATAACAGGGTGAAGAGTACTAGAAAGCAAAAAAGAAGACTTTTGTTTATTTCCCTAACAATAATTATATTGTTAGTTTGTTTAGTTTCTAGTGTATCTAAAGATATAACGCAAATATATAAAAATCGTAAAGAAGCAAATAATCTTAGTAATAAATATGAATCTTTATTAGAAAAGCAAAAAAAATTATCTAGTGAAGTAGCTAAAATGCAAGATCCAGAATATGTTGTAAGATATGCTAAAGAAAAATATTTATATTCTACCGATAATGAAATTATAATTCGTTTTGATTAATCGTTTTTAATTATTTTATCAATAAGTCCGTATTTTAGGGCTTCTTCGGCACTCATGTAATTATCACATCGAGTGTCTTTTTCAATTTGTGAAACTTTTTTGCCTGTGTTTTTAGCTAAGATATGATTAATCTTATCTTTCACTTTTAAAATATGATCACTAAGTATCTTTATATCAGTAGCTTGACCAGAACCTCCTCCCAAAGGTTCATGAATCATAACTTCACAATTGGGAAGAGCGTATCTTTTATCTCCACTAGAAAGAATAAAGGCTCCCATACTAGCACACATACCAAGGCCAATAGTAATAACATTTGATTTAATATACTTTATCGTGTCATAAATACTGAGGCCAGCACTTACACTACCACCGGGACTATTTATATATAAAGATATATCATCATTATTTAAACTATCTAAATATAGTAGTTGGCCAGTTATTAAGCTAGCTATATTATCATCAATTTCTCCTGTTAAGAAAATAATACGATGATTTAAAAGTAAAGAATATATGTCATATATAGTTTCTTTATTATTACTACTATCCAACACCATGGGTATGATATTCATGTTTTTTCTCCTAGTAAATATAATAGTAAAAAAAGAGAAAAATATTCATTTATTTGACTTTATACCATTTTATGCTAGAATATATACTCAATTAAAGGGGTTATATATGAATTATTTTGATAGAAAATATAATGAAATAGAGATTGATTCAAGGCGTTCTGAAGATAAAAGAGCGAAGGCTATATATGATGCTTTAGACCAAAAGTTTCATATAAGTGATTTTATTGACTTAGATAATGTCGATGCATACATAGTTAAGTTATTTGATATCCTTTTATTTTCTGGTATTCCTATTGTTCAGCAAGAATGCCTATCTTTATTAAGAAAAGAAAACAGCAATTTCAGATTTTTCATTCCAACTTTAGCTAGAATTCTCCTATTGCCGAGTACTCCTAAAGAACTTGCTAATTTTTTGGCTATTTTAATAAGAGACTTAAATATTTATACACCTATTACTATAGATGAATCAGGTTTAGAAATTGGTATGGGCGAAAATTCGGCTCATATAGAAAGTGCTGAAAAGTGGGTTCAAGAACATCATGGTTATTCTATAGATACTAAAACACTTTCTAGCCAATGCCATAATGTTACTTTTAATCTAGCTAGTTATTTTCCGGGTTATTATGCTACTACTATATTAATGGCTAACTGTTTAGAGGGAAGATGTTTTCATTCATTTTTTAGTACTCCGGATAATGAGCTTATTGTCGACCTAGCAACGGGCACCGTTGTTGCAAAGCGAGAATTTTATTCTTTAATAGGGTGCGAAGAAATATTAAATGTTCCTACTCATTATCTTGATGGCATGTATAGAGATTTGTGCAGTCGGGATGATGTTCCTGAAGAAATGAGCCCTGTTTTGGCTTTAGCTATTGATAATATGCGTAAAAGATAGAACCTAATAAAGGTTCTTTTTTAATAGTTGAAACTTTTTTCTTAATTTACATATGATAGTTTAAATGGTATAATTAGGAAGATTAAGAATAGGGGAAATGATATGAGTGATATAAAAGTTACTTTAGATAATAATCAAACAAAAACTTTTCCTAAAAACACCACTTATAAAGAAATAAGTGAGACATTTCCTGATGCTCCAGAAATAATAGGTATAAGTGTTAATAATCGGATTACTTCTTTAGCAGATAAATGTGATCATGATGTTAATATAAGATTTTTAAAAGTAAATGATACTGATGGCAATAGAATCTATGTTGCGGGTTTAAAAATGGTATTTGAATATGCTTTAAAGAAATGCTTTCCAAGTGCTTCTGTTGAATATTCATACAATATCCCGTGTGGTATTGTAGCTAACATTAAAGGCATCGAACTTTTAAATAGCGATATTTATACTTTAAAAAGAGCAATGCTTGATATAGTTGATGAAGACAGACCAATAGAAAAATTAATTATTAAAGGCCAAGATGGTATAACATATTATGATAAACTTGGCAATAAAGTTAAATCTGATAACATTCAAAATATTATGGATTTAACCGTAACCCTTTATCGCCTTGATAACATTGTTAATTATTACTATTATGAAATGCCTTATTCAACAGGGGTAGTCAACAAATATGAAATTAAATACTTAAGCGATAATAAAATTTTAATTTCTTATCCTATGGAATACTATGATGGTAATATTCCTGAATATCGTAATTATGAAGGCATAATGAAATCATATGAAGAAGGAGCAAGTTGGCTAAATACCATGAAAGTTCCTTATATCAATGATATAAATCGCGAGATATATAAAGGGAAAATAACTAACTTTGTTAAATCTACGGAACTAAACTTTAACCTAAGCATTAATGAAGCTGCTAAGGAGATAGTAGCTAGTGATAAGATTAAATATGTTTTAATTGCTGGCCCGTCTTCAAGTGGTAAAACAACAGTTACTAAGAGAATTGCTAGTTATTTTGAGATATATGGTAAGCACACGGTTGTAATATCCATTGATGATTACTTTAAAGAAAGAAATGAAACTCCAAAAGATGCTGAGGGGAATAAAGATTACGAATGTGTTGAAGCTATAGATGTTGAATATTTAAGAAATGATGTTAAACGTCTTTTAAGGGGTGAAGAAATCTATATGCCAAGCTTCAACTTCATAACCGGACATAAAGAAGTATCTAGTAAGAAGATTAAACTGCAAAAAGATAGTATTATCTTATTCGAAGGCTTACATGCTTTAAATCCTTCTGTGCTAGACTTTTTGCCTGATGAAGAGAAATACAAGATATATGTTAGCCCCTTTATTCCTTTAAGATTAGATGAACATAATTATATATCGTTAAATGATTTAAGATTGATAAGAAGAATGGTTAGAGACTTTAGAACAAGAGGAGCTTCGGTAAATGATACCTTAGCTTACTGGCAAAAGGTAAGAGCAGGGGAAGAAAAATACATAATACCTTATATAAGTAGTGCCAATAGAATAATAAATACATCTTTGCCTTATGAAGTAGGTGTATTAAAAATATTAGTAGAACCTCTTTTGTATTCCGTTACTAAAGATGAGCCATACTATAATGAAGCAAGAAGATTATTAAATTTCTTGAAACAATTTTTTACAATTAATACCGAATACGTACCAAAAGATTCAATATTAAGAGAGTTTATAGGAGGAGATAATAATGATTAGAGTTGCTATTAATGGTTTTGGAAGAATAGGTAGAATTGCCTTTAGACAAATGATTACTTCAACAGATTTTGATATAGTTGCAATTAATTCCCTAGATGGAACACCTGAAGAATTTGCTTATTTTATTAAGTATGATACTGTTCATGGTACTTTCCATGAAAATGATATTTCATATGATGATAAAGATTTAATTATATGTGGTAAAAAGAGAATAAAGGTTTTTGCAGATAAAGACCCAGAGAATTTACCTTGGAAAGATTTAAACATTGATCTAGTACTAGAATGTACGGGAGCTTTTACTTCTGTTGAGGGAGCCTCTAAACACTTAAAGGCTGGAGCTAAGAAAGTTTTAATTAGTGCTCCAGGTAAGGACTTAATGCCTACTATTGTATATGGAGTTAA
>CANRMZ010000005.1 GCA_947631885.1 uncultured Bacilli bacterium | reverse complement strand
CCATGCTGGTTGTGAAGCCTCCCATATTGGGGCAACACTAGGTCTAAAAACTTTATTAATAACCGGGAATATAAAAAATATTGCTGATATGCCTTGTAATCCTTCTATCGGAGGTAGTGCAAAGGGAATTATCGTAAGAGAAATCGATGCTTTAGGCGGTCTAATGGGAAAAGTAGCAGATCGTTCACATTTTCAAATAAAAATGCTTAATAATTCAAAAGGCCCTGCGGTTAGGTCACTTAGAGCCCAAGCTGATAAAAGAGTTTACCCTAAAGTAATGCGTAAATACCTAGATGAAACACCGAACCTTGAGATAAAAGAAGGAATGGTAGAAAACCTTATAATCGATGCTGGTAAAATAAAGGGTATTATTCTTGAAGATGGCACCAAGATAAGTAGTGATGCTGTAATTTTAACAACGGGAACTTATTTAAATGCTAATATATTGATAGGTAGTGAGAATACTCCAAGTGGACCTCATGGGGAGAAAAGAAGTAATAACTTATCTTTTAAATTAAAAGATTTAGGCTTTAATATTAAAAGATTAAAAACAGGAACACCCCAAAGAATTAAGGCAGATAGTATAGATTTTGCTAAGTTAAAACCTGAGCTTGGTGATGATACTTATTGGACTTTTTCTTTTGATAATGGCCCTTTATATGATAAAAATGAACAACAAAAGTGTTATTTAGTTTATACAAATGAAAAGACTCATCAAATAATTAGAGACAATCTTAAGAAAAGTGCAATGTATGGTGGATATGCTACAGGAGTAGGACCAAGATATTGTCCTTCCATCGAGGATAAAATAGTTAGATTTGCCGATAAAGAAAGACATCAATTATTCTTAGAACCAGAAAGTATCTATTATGATGAGTGGTACTTACAAGGCTTTTCAACATCAATGCCAAGAGATGTTCAAGAAGAAATGGTGCATTCTTTGGAAGGCTTAGAACATGCCGTAATAGAAAAATATGCTTATGCTATTGAGTATGATGCGATAGATCCTTTGCAAATTAAACCATCACTTGAATCTAAAATCGTAGAAAATTTATTTACGGCAGGCCAAATAAATGGTACGTCAGGTTATGAAGAGGCTGCTGGTCAAGGCTTAATCGCAGGCATTAATGCTTCTTTAAAACTAGATAATAAAGAGCCATTAATATTAAAAAGATCCGATGCTTATATTGGCGTTTTGATTGATGATTTAGTTATCAAAGGTATTACTGATCCATATCGTATGCTTACTTCAAGAGCAGAGTTTAGGCTTTTACTTCGCCATGATAACGCGGATATTAGACTTACACCCCTTGCTTATGAAAAAGGTGCTGTAACTGAAGAAAAATATCAAAGATTAAGAAACAAATTAGATAATATCGAGAAGTTAAAGAATCTATTAAAAGAAAGCCATTTAAAGCTAACAGACGAAGTAATTAATGTATTAAAAGAAAATAATATATCTGTTCCCGCGGGTAATTATAGTTATGCTATATTATTAAAACGCCCAGAATTTACGATGGATTTAATTCAAAAATTTATTGATTTAAATGATTTTGATGAAGATGTAAAAAATCAAGTTGAAATAGAGTATAAGTATGAAGGCTATATTCAAAATGCTATGAAAGAAAAACTAAAACTTGAAAAGATGGAAGAAAAGAAAATACCAAGTGATATAGACTATAGCAAAGTGCAAAACATGGCTAGTGAAGCTAAGCAAAAGCTTAGCTTAGTAAAACCACTTACTATTGCTCAAGCATCTCGTATAAGTGGTGTTAATCCAACCGATATTAATATCTTGCTAATATATTTAAAAAAAGAGTATGGTAAAAATGAAGATAGATGAATTTAGAAAAAAAGTCCAAGAACTTGGTGTAAATATAACAAAGCAACAGGAAGATATGCTAGAAAAATACTATGACCATTTAAAAGAATATAATGAGCATACTAATCTGACAGCGATTACGGAAAAAGAAGATGTTTATTTAAAACACTTTTATGATAGTCTTACAATTGTTAAAGCTATCAAGCTTGATAATCAGTCTTTAATTGATATTGGTACCGGTGCAGGCTTTCCAGGTCTTGTTTTAAAAATAATGTTTCCCAATCTTAAAATAACTCTACTTGATAGTAACAACAAAAAAACAGCATTTCTTCGGGAAATGATTGCAATGTTAAATTTACAAGACATAGAAGTAGTAAATTCCCGGGCAGAAGACTATGCAAAGCAAAATTTTGGGAAATATGATATATGTGTATCAAGAGCAGTAGCTTTTATTGATATCATAAGTTCTTTAACTCTTCCTTTAATAAAAGAGGATGGGGTAGTAGTTCTTATGAAAGGAAATTTTACAAATGAGCAAAAAGTAATATATGAACATCAAAAAGATTTGGGAATAAAAGAATATAACATAGTTAATTTTACGCTACCAAATCTTGAAGATGAGCGTAATCTGGTAGTTTTGAAAAGAGAAAAAGATATTAAAATACTTGAATATAATTTTATTGCCAAAAGACATAAAAAATGGAGCTTATAATAACGTGATTTTTTCCCGGGAAATATTCCGGGTTTTTTATTTCCCACCCAAAATTTCTTATGGGAAATGACATAATTTAATTGCAAAATGTATAATTTTAAGTTATTATAAATATGATAGTAGAAAAAGGGGCTCGAAGTAATGAATTTTGATTCTAGTGTTTTACAAGTTGCTGTCGAAGATATAATACCCAATCGTTTTCAACCGCGATTGGTTTTTGAGGATAATTCTTTACAAGAGCTATCTGATTCAATAAAACAGCATGGTATTATTCAACCACTTGTTCTTAGAAAAGTGGGGGATAAATATGAGATTATTGCTGGGGAAAGAAGATATAAAGCGGCTACTATGGCGGGATTAGCTTCCGTTCCTGCCGTTATATCTCAAGCTGATGATAAAACAAGCGCGGAGGCTGCAGTCGTGGAAAATGTTCAAAGAAAAGATTTATCTGCTATAGAGGAAGCTAGATCATACAAGGCTTTATTAGATCAAGGCTATATGTCTCAAGATCAATTAGCTAGAAAAATGGGGTTATCTCAAAGCGCTATATCTAATAAGCTTAGACTTTTAACTTTACCTGAAGAAATTCAACAAGCCGTTATGGAAAGTAGAATTTCTGAAAGACACGCTAGAAGTTTACTAAAAATTAAAGATACTGATGAACAATTATCTCTTATGAATAGGGTAATTAAAGAAAGATTAACAGTAAGACAACTTGACGATATTATTAAAGAAGCTCATCCAAATGGAGTTCAAAATATTAATATTGAAGAAGTAAGAGAAAAATCAGAAGATATAAAAACTCCTGAAGTTGAAGCTCCAATTGAAGAAGTAAAAGAGCCAGATCCATTTACAAAAGGAGCTATTAACTTAGGTCAAAGACAACAAAATAGATTCTTTAACACCTTAGAAGCTGAGGCTGCTAATATGCAAATGACGGAAGCTATAAACCCTTTTGATGGTTTTGAAAATAATGATTCTCCTTTTGCAAATACTACTAGTGTTGATACCCAAGTTAATAAAGCTGAAAAAATTGAAGAACAAAAAAATATTCAATTTTCTTCCACATCAGAACAAGTTTTGGGTGGACCTGTTGAGGTTAAGGATGTTCCAGATAAAGAGGATGATACAAGTAGTGATAATGCATCAGGCTCAGCAATGGATTTAACACCTGCTCAACTTTCAAGCGAACCTCAAGATATATATTCTAAAGATAATATGATTAATGCTGGTGTAAGTGCAACAGATATACCAAGAATAGATAATAATGTGCCTATAAAACCAAAGAGTGATCCTATAAATTCATTCTCAGCTATCTTTAAGGGTGCAACACCATCTGATGATAATGATGATGCATCAGTATCAAGTAGTAAGGAGCCAGAAGTTGTGAATAATAATGATACTATATTCCAAGAACCTCAAGGAATGGAGAAAGTAGAACCTACAGATTTAATTGTTGAACCTCAAGCTCCTAAAGCACCAGATGAAGAAATAGAAATGTTAGATACTTTAGATTTTGAACCACCTAAGAAAGAGGTTGATGTTACTCCAGCGTTAGATAAGATTAATTCAGTAATAAGTGAGTTAAAGAGTCAAAATCTACCTATTGATTTTGTTAAAACTGATTTGGTAGATCAAGTAACCTTTACCATTACTATAAAAAAGGGAATATAAAAAGTCTCGTTTTGAGACTTTTCTTTTGGTTATTTTTCAACAGTTTCAATGTTGTACGCAGGCTCACTCCCTCTAAAATAATAAAACATATTCATCTTTTCACTATCTGTTGTAGGAGTTCCATCCACAGCATTGAGAGGCATTCCTACAACATTGTCGGGCATTTCATACCAACTATGATCTTCAGGGTCGTATTTTTCTATTGCCTCCACCCATGCATTTTTAGCTTCAAGACCGGTTGTAACGGGAAGACCAGAATTATCATCATATCCTGTCCAGGTAATCATTAATATATTAGGATTATAACCAACTACCCAATAATCGGTATCGGTAGTTCCGGTTTTAACAGAATATTTTCTACTGAGTTTTGATGCAACATTAATACCTGTGGGAACATTATAATCAATAAAAGCTGATTTAACTGGGCTTGTTAATAACTCATTTAAAATATATACGTAATTTGGATTTAAAACCATATCATAATCAGGTTCATATTCATACAAAATATTACCAAATTCATCTTCGACTCTTGAAACAAAATGAATATTACGATGATAGCCTCCACTTGCTAAAGTAGTATATCCTGTAGCATAATCAATCAAATTTATTTCACTTGTTCCAAGGGCTAAGGAAGCAACAGGTTTAAGTTCTTCTTCAATGCCACATAATTTAGCGGTTTTAATAAGTTCATCAACGCCTAAGAAAAGATTTGTTTTAACAGCATAAATATTATCGGAATATGCAATTGCGGCAGCCATTGTTATTTCTTTATTGCCATATACATCGGCATAATTCTTGGGAGAATAAGTATTGCCATCGCCAAGATTAAAGGTTGTTTCTTGTGATAAAAAAGTAGATGATGAAGTCATATTGTTAGCAAGAGCCGAATAATAAAGAAAAGGTTTCATAGTAGATCCAACTTGTCTTTTTGAATATAAGGCTCTATTATACTGACTAAGTTTATAGTCTCGGCCTCCTATTAGAGCAAGAACAGATCCATCTTTAGGATCAATAGCTATACCTGAATTTTGAATATTATCATCAGTTATATTATTATCTACACTTTCTTCCATAGCTTTTTGCAGATCAAAATCAAGCGTAGTATATACTTTTAAATTACCAGAGTAGATTTGCTCTTCACTAATCGTCTCAATATCTTCAAGCTCTTTTTTTACTGCTTGTTGATAATACATTAAAGTCTTTAAGTCATTTTCAGAGTATGAGGCATATATATTAATGTTTTCTTTAAACAAAGAATTATATTGATCTTCAGTTATCTTATTATTTTTATACATAGTTAAAGCAACTATCTTAGCCCTTTTTATAGCGTTATCATAGCTACTTACCGGATTATAGTTACTAGGACTTTTAGGAATACCTGCAAGTATTAAACACTCTTCAAGATTAAGATCTATTGGTTCTTTATTAAAATAGTAATGGGCAGCATCATAAATTCCATAGCACCCTTGTCCATAATTAATCGTATTAAGATAGGCTTCTAAGATTTCATCTTTTTCATAGTGCACTTCAAGATTAAGAGTCATAAGAGCCTCTTTAATCTTTCTTGACCACGTTTTATCAAACTCTAAATAAGCATTTTTAACGTATTGTTGGGATATCGTGCTGGCACCTTCCATAATGTGGCCACTTTTGATATTAGTAAACATCGCTTTAATAATACGTAAGTAATCAAAGCCATTATGATTATAAAAGTTTTTATCTTCTACGGAAATAACGGCATCTATCATATATGGAGAAATATCTTTTAGAGAAACCCATTTACTCTTGGCACTACCTTGATAAATTAAATCATCGTTTTTATCATACAGACTGTAAGTTCCTATAAAATTAAGTTTAATAGGATCAGATAAATAGGCATTAGAATAAAGGGCTATTATTATAGTCACAACACATAGGAAAGAAAAAATGCCTATTTTAGTTAACATTTTAAAGATTTTCAATAAATCTCACCCAATATTAGTATTTATAATTGTGATAAAAATATAAGCTTTTTTGAAAGATATATCCCTTAAAATAAAGAAAAATAAGACTTCACAAAATTTTTTTAAATAAATTATCAAAAAAAACTTTATTTTTATACAAGGTATGCTATAATGTTCTAGAAAAAAAGCAACGAAGACGTTTTATAAAAGGTGGTTAAGAAATGAAAGAAAAGATTACAGAGCTAATAAAAGATAAACTTCATTCTCTTAATATAGACTGCGATGATATTACTATTGAGATTCCTAAAAACAAGGATAATGGTGATTATAGTACTAATATAGCTATGAAACTAGCCGGTACTTTGCATCGTGCTCCCGTTGAAATAGCTAATGAAATAACCGTAGATCTTGAAGATCCTGAAATAGATAAAATTGAAGTAGTTGCTCCAGGCTTTATAAATTTCTATGTTAAAAAAGATTATCTAACAGATAATATTAATACTGTTTTAGATGAAGAAGATAGATATGGTTCATCAGATATTGGTAAAGGTCAAAAGATTAATATTGAGTTTGTTTCGGCAAATCCTACAGGCATTTTGCATATGGGAAATGCTAGGGGAGGAGCCTATGGTGATTCTTTAGCTCGAATAATGACTTTCTGCGGCTATGATGTTACTAAAGAATATTATTTAAATGATGCCGGTGTACAAATCTCGAAACTTGCTAAATCAATTTATAGTAGATACCTAGATTTATGTGGTATAGAAAATACTTTTCCTGAAAATGGCTATCCTGGCGAAGAAATAAAAGATATAGCTAAAATAATATATGATGAAAATGGCGATAAACTTGTTGAAAGTGATTTAGAACCCTTTAAAAAATATGGTATTGATTACCTAACAGGCCAAATATTTAGAGACTTAAAAGAATATCGTATTGAGTATGATGTTGTTACTTCTGAAAAATCAATATATGAAAAGCATCCTATAAAAGATGTGCTAGATATTATTGATAAGAATGGTTATCTATATCAAAAAGATGATGCTACTTGGTTTAAAAGTAGTGAGATATATGATGATAAAGATCATGTCTTTATAAAGGCTGATGGAGCATATACTTATGTAGTTCCCGACATTCCATATCATATGGATAAGATAGATCGGGGATATAACAAGATTATAGATGTTCTTGGTACTGACCATCATGGTTACGTTGCAAGATTAAAAAGTGCAGTTAAAGCAGTGGGCTATGATGATAGCAAGATTGAAGTTAAGCTACTTCAACTAGTGCGAATTGTTAATAATGGTGAAGCGGTTGCGATGCATAAAAGATCAGGTAATGTCGTAACTCTTAGAGATTTGATAAGTGAAGTCGGGGTCAATGCTGCTAGATACTATTTCTCTAAATATTCTCTTGATACTCAGATGGACTTCGATATTGGGCTTGCCAAATCTAAATCAAATGATAATCCCGTTTATTACGTTTGCTATGCATATGCCCGTATATGCTCAATATTAAGTAAATATGAAAATATCCCAAGGGTAGAAAAATTTACTTGCATAAATGAAGAAGCTGCATATAATGTGTTAGCAAGCATATATAAGTTTAAAGAAGTATGTGAAAGTGCTTGTATCAAAGAAATGCCTCATTTAATTACTAACTATGTGTATGAATTAGCATCATTATTCCATACTTATTATGAGAAATGCCGTGTAATTAGTGAAGATGAAAAACAAACGATAGAAAACTTAAATCTAATAAAGGCAGTTAAAATAACTTTATATAATGCACTTAATTTAATAGGTGTTTTACCAGATGAAAGGATGTAATATAATGGAACTAAAAAAATTATCTTTAGAAGAATTAGAACAAATGACTTATGGAGAAATAACAGAGCTTATCTTAACCGAAAAAGGAACTAAGATGAAAATCGTTGATATATTTAAAAAGATATGTAAACTTTTAAATATGTCAGATGCTGAATTTGAAGCTAAAATCGCAGACTTTTTCGAATTAGTCTCTACGGATAAAAAGTTTATTATTCTTGACAAAGGATATTGTGACTTACGTAGAAAACATACACCAAAAGTCGTTATTGAAGATGAAGAAATCGATGATGTTGAAGTAGATGCAGATGAAGAAGAAATAGATGAGAATAAGGAAACTGATGATAATCAAGAAGATATCTTTTATGACAATAGTTCTGAAGAGGATGATGTCGATACTGACGATGATGAACTAGACGATTTCCTTATTGTAGATGATGAAGAAGAAGCAGGTATGTAAATACTTGTTTTTTTTAATCTTTCTTAATATAATTATTTTGAATTAGATGGGATGTGTATGCATGTTTGAAAGACTAGATGCAATGGAAGCTAAATATGAAGAGCTTTTAGCAAAACAAAGTAGTGAAGAAGTATTAAATGATTATAATTTATTAAAAGATATTTCTAAAGAAAAAGCTGATTTAGAAGAAACCGTAGTATGTTATCGTAATTATAAACAAACATTAAAAAATATCGAAGAAACTAAAATAATGGAAAGTGATCCAGAGTTTGCGGAAATGGCAAAAGAAGAGCTCACTCGTTTAGAAGAGGAAAAAGAAAGCCTTTACCACGAACTTGAAATTGCTCTTGTACCAAAAGATGAAAATGATGGTAAGAATGTAATAATGGAGATAAGAGGAGCCGCGGGCGGTGATGAAGCTAATATCTTCGCGGGAGACCTTTTCCGAATGTATTCTTACTATGCTGAGAAAAATGGTTGGAAAGTTGAAGTTACGCACAGTATCGAAGGCGAGGCTGGGGGCTTTTCCCAAATTGAATGTATGATAAAAGGCCAAAATGTTTATTCTCTTTTGAAATATGAAAGTGGTTCCCATCGTGTCCAAAGAGTTCCTGAGACCGAAAGCCAAGGCCGAGTTCATACTTCAACAGCTACGGTTTTAGTTATTCCTGAGGTAGAAAACGTTAATATTGATATAAATGAAAGTGATTTAAAAATAGATGTTTACCATTCATCTGGAGCAGGTGGACAATCTGTTAATACTTCAAATTCGGCAGTTCGTATAACCCATATCCCTACAGGGGTAGTTGTAACTTGCCAAAACGAAAGAAGCCAATTAAAAAACAAAGAGCAAGCTATGAAACTACTTAAAGTTAAGATTAACAACGAAATGCAAGAAAAACAAATGGCTGAAAATGCTATGGAAAGAAAAACAAAAATTGGTACTGGCGATCGTAGTGAAAAGATAAGAACATATAATTATCCTCAAAATAGAGTTACTGACCATCGTATTAACTTTTCAATTATGGAACTTGATAGAGTAATGGATGGTTACTTAGATCCTATTATTGATGCTTTAGTAAATGAAGACATGCGTTTAAAACTAGCCGGTGTTAAAAGTGAATAACTTTGATAAAGAGCTTATATGCAAATATGTGCCTCTTGAAAAGCAAGAAGAAGCTCTAAAAAAGCTAGAAACAGGATATCCTGTTCAATATATAATTGGTGATGTTGACTTTTGTGGCAATATTATAAAAGTAAATGAAAGCGTTTTAATACCACGTTTTGAAACTGAATATTTAGTCGAAAATTTACTTTTTTATCTTCGAAGATATGAATATGAAAATCCTAAAATCCTTGAAGTTGGTACTGGCTCAGGATGTATCTCAATTGCTTTAAAAAAGAGTACGGATTGTAGTATTGATGCTATAGATATTAGCAAAAGAGCTATTGAAGTAGCCAAAGATAATGCCCAAAAGAATAATACAGAGATAAATTTTATTTGTGAAGATATTGCAAGTTTTACTTCTAAAAATAAATATAATGTCTTAGTATCTAATCCCCCTTATGTATCACCTAATGAAGAAGTAGATGAAAAGACCAAGTATGAGCCCCAAAATGCAATATTTGCTAAGGATAATGGTTTATATTTCTATAATCTGATTCTCGAAAAGTGTCCATCTTTAATGGCAAGCAAGAATATCATAGCTTTTGAAATAGGCAAAGATCAAGCAGAGAGTATAAAAGCTAAAGCTTTAAGCATTTATCCTAAAGCAAATATAATAGTAAGAAAAGACTTAAATAACTTTGATCGATACTTATTTATAATAAATGAATAAAAAATACTATAGTAAAACATAATTTAATTGGTGAAATTATGAAAAAGACTATAGTATTTTTATTTGGTATTATGGTAATAGCATTAATGATAAATATGCAAAAAAAGGAAACAGTAGTTATTCCTAAAGAAAGTATCCGATTTAGGTTAATAGCTAACTCAAATAGTATTGAAGATCAAAGATTTAAAATGAAACTAAATAGTATAATCCTTCCTATGATTCAAGAAATAGCAGATGAGTCTGACACTATAAGTGAAACCAGGATAAATCTAAAAAAAGCTCTTCCTAGCATAAGTAAAAAGATTAGTGAATATACAGATGATTTTAATATATCATTAGGTAATAATTTTTTTCCTGAAAAAGTATATAAAAATGTAACTTATAATGCAGGAGATTATGAATCACTTGTCATTACTTTAGGTGAGGGCAAAGGGGATAATTGGTGGTGTGTAATGTTTCCTCCTTTATGCCTTCTTGAGGCTAAAGAAAGTGATGTAGATGATGTAACCTATACAACCTATATTAAAAAAATCATAAATAAATATCTTTAAAATATAATGTAGTATGAATATATTATTTCTTATATTAATAGGCTTTTCTTTATCAATGGATACCTTTTCTCTAGCTATAAATATTGGTACATATAATCCTCCGAGAAAAGATAATCTTATTTATAGCCTTATCGTAGGTATATTTCATTTTGTTTTACCTATAATTGGTGCTTATTTAGGTTCTTATTTAATAAATATAATATCTGTTAAAATAAGCACTTTATTGTTCTTTGTCTTTTTGTTTATCGGTATTGAGATGTTTTTATCTTTAATATCTAAAGAAGAAAAGGATTTAAAACTTAACAGTTTAAACAAGCTAATTTATGCCTTTTCTGTTAGTTTAGATAGTTTAACTGTGGGATTAATCTTAAAATCGATGGGATCTATATGGATTTTAGGCCCAATTATCTTTGCTACGGAAGCGCTGATATTTACTTATATAGGACTTACAATTGGTAAGCTGTCATATCAGAAAATGGGCTTTAAAGCTAGAATAATTGGACTAGTTATTATTATAATTTTAGTCATTTTACAACTAGTAAAGTAAGTAATTGACTATTATGAGAAAAATTCATATAATAAAATTGAAATTTTAGGTATTCCCTTGGATTTTTTGTATAAATCCCAAGTTTAAGATAAGGTGAAAAAATGAAACAAATTAAAATTGTTGGCGGGAACACCCTACGTGGGCAGATCCACATAGGAGGAGCCAAAAATAGTGCAGTAGCTATAATACCTGCAGCTATTTTAGCAACTGGTGAAAGTAAGCTTTATAATGTTCCAAATATATCCGATAGAGATGCTCTATTTGATATAATTAAAGACCTAAATGTTGATGTAAAGATGGAAGGCTCTGTAGTTACTATAGATTCTAGTAATATTCAAAACAAAACCATTAGTGAAATTTTATCTAAAAGATTAAGAGCTTCTTATTATTTTATGGGAATCTTATTAGGCAAATATAAACATGTCGAAATGTATTTCCCTGGTGGCTGTAATATTGGTTCAAGACCAATAGACATTCACCTAAAGGGCTTTGAAGCTTTAGGTGCGACAGTAACTCATGAAGAAGAAAGTCATAAATATATACTTGATGCTGAAAAATTAACCGGTGCAAGAATTAAATTAGACTTTGCTTCGGTTGGAGCTACGATTAACATTATGTTCGCAGCTTCTTTAGCGGAAGGTACTACGATAATTGAAAATGCTGCTAAAGAAACAGAAATAATAAATATTGCTGATTTCCTAAATAAAATGGGTGCTAAGATAAAAGGTGCAGGAACATCCAAGATAACTATAGAGGGTGTTAAAGAACTTCATCCTGCTGAAATATCCGTTATACCAGATAGAATTGAAGCAGGAACCTATTTAATAATGGGTGCTCTTTTAGGAGATAACCTTGAAGTATGTGGTATTAATCCTAATCATATAACGGCTTTATTAAATAAACTTAGTGATATGGGTGTAACTTTTGAAGTTAAAGAAAACTCAATAATAATTAGTAAATCACCAAACTTAAAGGCTATAAACATCACGACTTTAGTATATCCAGGATTTCCTACCGATCTAGGTCAACCTATGTCTGTGTTACTTACGCAAGCAAATGGTGTATCCCTTTTTGAGGAAACAATCTGGGAAAATAGAATGCAACATGTAGAGTATTTAAATAAAATGGGTGCTAATATAGAGCTAAAGGATAATGCTCATGCTGTTATAACAGGTCCTACAAAACTAAAAGGGGCCGCAATAAATGCTACTGATTTGCGTGGAGGAGCAGCTCTTGTTACCGCTGGCTTAATTGCGGAAGGATGTACAGTAATATCTAATATAGAATATATTTTAAGAGGATATGAAAATATAATTAATAAATTAAAAAGTGTTGGTGCTGATATAGAAATTATTGAAACTGAAGAATAATTCACTAATAATTACATAATTTTTATTAGGGTGAAATATGAGAAAAAGATATAAACTATTAATTATAATTTTTATATCTTTTATTTTGGTCTTAATTATATACTGGCTATGTTATAGGCCTAAATATACTTATCTTTTTTTAGGAGCAAATTATAACAATTTATCAACATATGATTTTAATGATAGACTTAAATATTTATTAAAAGATAAAAATATTGAATATAAAGAGATCTTAGAACCTTTTATAATTGATGAATATAATGAGATGCTAGCAAATAATAAACATAATATTAATTATTATATAAAAAATGCTAACTTAATAATTATAAGTATCGGTATAAATGAACTTAATAACTATAAAGAAATAGATTCTTCAATAACAATTGAATATTTAAATAATATGTATAAATTTCTGGCAAGAGTAAGAGAATTAAATAAAAATGATATCTTTATTATAAATATGTATGATAGTAACTATAAGCTTATAAATGACAAAATAAAGCTATATGCTAAAGACTTTAAGGTGCATTATATAGATAGTAGTATCGTGGGGAAAGACAATACTTTCTATATAAAAGATGATTTATATCTTAATAATAAAGGTCATAAAAATGTCAGTAATTATATCATAAAGAAAATTTAAAATTATACGATGGTTGACAAAATATTTTATTTTATATATAAGTAAAGTATGAAATTTAGTGAAAAATATATAAAAGATATGAAATCGATGAAGCTTTTTTCAATAAGTGTAACAATTGTTGGCGTTATAGCAATGCCTTTATTTTTTTCTATGGCAATAAATTTATTTCTTTATTATTTAGGAATAAATAATGATATAACGGAATATGTATTGATGGCATGGATAATAGAAATTATCACAGGACCTATAATGATTGCTCTTATAAGATATGACTATAAAATTAAAAAAAGAAAGAAACAATCTGGTGAACCTTATATTTTTGATATAGATAAAGAAATTTCATATGAAAGTTTATGTAATACCTTAAAAAATCATAAGTATTTTTCTAATAGCTTTAATATTGATGAGTCATCTGTTTATAAGACTGTTTGTAAGACTATTAGTAAGCATGATGTTTATAAATATTATGTCTTTAAAATGGAAGAATATAATAAAACTGAATATAAAAAGCTTTTTAAAATTTTAAATGAAACATATAAGAAAAAATATAAGGAAAAGGATAATTTTATAGGATGGCAACGCCACGCCAGATGTATATTTGTTTTTGTAGACAAATGGAGTAAAGATGCTGAACACTTAGTACACTATTTTCAAAAAGACTTAGGCCGAGTTCAAACTTCAATGACTTACATTATATATAAACATAAAATATATATAAGTCCAATTTTTTGTGATTTTATAAATGAAGGTGCATATAGATTTATAAATAAGGAAGCCAAGAAGATATTAGACATGGTGAAATAATTTTTATGTAACATTCAATATTGATTTTCTCTTGGTACAAAAAAATCCCATAAATACTAGTTGCTATCTAAAAAAAGTATGATATAATATCTAGGAAACGCAAACTATACCGATTATTTGGTATGGGAAGGAGGATGCAAAGTGAAAGCAAATATTCATCCAGAATTAAAAGATGCTACCGTAACATGTGTATGTGGTGCAACATTTAAGACTAAATCAACTAAAGAAAGCATTAATGTTGAAGTTTGTAGTGAGTGTCATCCATTCTATACAGGAACTCAAAACAAAGCTAAGAAGACAGGTAACATTGAAAAATTTAATCGTAAATATGGTCTAGATGAAAAGCAAAAAGCTGAATAGTTTTTTGTTTTTTTGTGCCTTAATGATGTTAAGTAGTATTTGTTAAAGATTATATAGCTATTTGCTATGGTATAATAAAAATGGAAAGAAGGTAAATATGAAAGTATTTATTGGAACAGATCATAGAGCAAATGTAATAGAAAACGATTTAGTAGCCTATCTTCGTAGCAATGGCCTTGAGGTTATTCCTTCTGAGCTTCCTCATGATCCTGACGATGATTTCGCAGACTTTGCTTTTGATGTTTGTCATAATGTAGTTAAAAATCCTGATAGTATAGGTATTTTAATATGTGGAACAGGTATTGGTATGAGTATCGCTGCTAATAAAGTCAAAGGTATTATGGCTGCTAGATGCACTGATGTTGATGATGCCTTTTATGCAAGGCAACATAATGCGGCAAACGTAATATGCCTTGGTATGGAAAATAAGCTAGAAAGAACCGAGGAAATAATAGATACTTTTATTAATACCAAGATAGCAAATGAACCAAGATATTTAAATCGTGTAGATAAAATCATAAGATACGAAAAAGGTGCATATAATGAGTTATAAGATATATATTTATATCTTAATGCTACTATTATCAGCTTTTGCCCTGAGTGGAGTCAATTTTGATCATTTTATTAAAGCCAGATATAAGTACGAAGCCAGGGTATTAGCCTTTTTGATGATGTTAGGTCTAGCATATACATCGGCGATGTTTATTATTAATATTATTGAAGCTGTATAAAAGGAAAGCTTATGAAAAACAAAATATTATTAGAAATTATCATTGTTTTATGTGCAGTATATACCGTAGTAAGAAGTTTTAAACCAAAGACTTCTTTTTTTTATCCTGTGCAGGATACCTATGTTAAGGTTAAGGATACACAGACTAGTGAAATAGATACTTATCCAATTGAAGACTATGTTCTTGGCGTAGTCGCAGGAGAAATGCCGGCCTCTTTTGATGAGGAAGCTCTAAAGGCTCAGGCTATCGCTGCCCGAACGTTTGCTTATTACATGATGTCGATATCGGGTAAGGATTATGATTTAACAAATGATACCACGAGTCAAGTACATATAACATATGATCAGATGAAGCAAAATTGGCAAAGTGATTATGATTTTTATCTTAATAAATTAAAGGAAGTAGTAAATGATACCAAAGATATGGTTATGACGTATGATGGCGAAATTATTGCTTCCTTTTATTATTCCATGAGTAATGGCTATACCGAAGATGCTAAAGAGGTATTTGGTATTGAGAAAGCTTATCTAAAGCCTGTGCAATCTAAGGAAGATACCAATAATGGTAATTATGAAATAACGAGTGTTATGAGTAAAGAAGAGTTTTGCAGTCGTTTAGGAATTGAGTGCAGTATGATTACTATTGATAATATTATCTTAACACCCTCGAATAGAGTATCATCCATTATGATAAATGGGCAGGATTTTCTAGGAACCCAAATAAGATCTTTACTTAACTTAAGATCAACGGACTTTACTATTAGTGAGGATAATGACGATATTTATATTACAACTAAAGGCTTCGGCCATGGCGTGGGAATGAGTCAATATGGTGCAGAGCTTATGGCCGAAGAGGGATATAACTACGATGATATACTAAAACACTACTATCAAAATATAACAATTGATAATGTTAATGAAATAACCAAAAGTTAACAAGTATAAAATAAATTTATTCATCCATACTCTATTATAGGAGGAAAGATGAAAACAAAAAGATTTAAAACGTTTGTATTGCCAATTTTATATGTAACAATTATTGCTGTATCATTTGTAGCTATCGCTGGTCTAAATAGTCTATTAAGTAAGGTCCCTGAAGATTATAAATATTCTGAATCTTTACTAACTAATGAAGTTATGTCTGTTGAAAAAGAACAAACTGAACTTAAAATCGTCAAACCGTATACATCTGATAAAGTAGGAGTTAAGACATCATATTATAGTAAAAATGATGATGATACTAAACAAGAATCTTCTTTAATTTATTATGAAAAGACTTATATGCCTTCGACAGGAATAATCTATACTTCTGATGAATCTTTTGAAGTTGTTGCAGCTTTAGATGGTGAAGTTAAAAGTGTTAAAACAGATGCTCTACTTGGAACTGTTGTAGAAATATCTCATAATAGTAATCTTACAACATTTTATTATTCCCTTAAAAACGTGAATCTAAAAGCTGGAGAATATGTAACATCTGGTACTAAACTTGGTAATAGCTCAGACAATAAGTTAGTAGATAGTCCATCTTTATTATTTGAAGTATATTATCAAGGTAAATCAATGGATCCTGAGAAGTTCTATGAAGCAATGCCAAAAGACTTACAATAATATTATTTATTTAAGAGAAAACAAAATAACAATAAAGGATAATGCTAAATACTATGAATTAACCTTAAGTACTAAAGCTTTAAATAAAGGATATATTCAAGATAAAGATACTTTTATTAAAGAATACTATAACTATTTGAAAAGTAAGCATTTAAATAAATTTCTTTGGAATAAAAAGTTACTTATCATAACAAATTATCTATATTCTTTTAACGAAAAACGTATTTTAAAAGATACCTTTAAAGAAATTGGTTATAAAGAAATAGATATTAAACCTATCGAGAGTATGCTAAATATTAATAAAGAAGATTATTATCTTATAAATAGCGATAATCTTAGATTATTATATGTTGATGATTTAAATCAAAAAGGTAGTCTTGAACTAGATCCAGATATATTATCTGCTAGTGAAATAATGCTATTACTAAAAAATCGCTGTCATAAAAAAAGATTATTTATTATAAATGAAAATGATAAATTACTAGCTTTGATAGATAAATTAAAAATCAATTATTACTATTATCAAAAAAAGTATATATTTTTTTAAAAAATTACTTTGCCAAGATTATGGGTTATATTTGTTAAATCGCCCGAATTATGTCGAATTTTGGCACACGAAATAGTTTGAAACACCCCTTATATTATGATAAATTTTAATCAGGAAAGAGGTGTTAGAAGTGAAAGGAAAGGTTAAATGGTTTAATAACGAGAAAGGATATGGATTTATAGAATCTGGTAATTTAGCAGATATCTTTGTTCATTACTCTGTTATTAAAAAAGATGGATATAAAACATTATCCGAGGGAGATATTGTTAATTTCCGATTAATTGAGACTCCTAAAGGATTACAAGCCCAAGATGTTGAAACCTTACAATTAACTACTGTATAGTAGTTTTTTTTCTTTTTTAATGATAGAATATAAATAAGGAGATGATATAATGAAAACTAATATTCGTGGAGACAAAGTCGAGGTTACAAAATCGATTAAGGAGTATATTGAAGATAAACTTACAAGATTAAATAAATATTTTGATAATGCTGATGATTTAATGTGTTCAGTAGTAATTAGAGTTAAAAATGGTAATCAAACAATTGAAGTTACCATACCTACATCAAGATTTACTTTAAGAGCTGAGGAAAGCCATGAGGACTTATATGCTGCTGTAGACTTAATTTTAGATAAACTTGAAAGAATGATTCGTAAAAATAAAACAAGACTAGCTAAACAATATAAAAATGTTCCTGCTTTTGAAATGAGCTTTGACTATGAAGCAGAAGATGATGAAGATGATGAAGTAAAAACTAAGATAGTTAAGAGAAAAAATATTGATACTAAACCAATGAATGAAGAAGAAGCTGAACTCCAAATGCAACTTTTAAATCATGATTTCTTTGTATTTAAAAATATTGATGAAGAGTGTGTATCTGTTTTGTATACAAGAAGAGATGGCACTTTAGGAATTATTAACGTTAAATAGAAAGTCGAGAAAATCGACTTTTTTTGTGTAAAGAATGTTGTAATATATTGTTGTATTATTAAATAGCTGATAAACTTAATTATAATAAAGGAGAGTTTTAAATATGTATGATAACAAGCTAGAAAATGAAACTATAGAGATTGAAACTGGTACTGAAGTGGATGATTCTACGCAAAATATACCGGGAACAGCGCCTTCCTTTGATACAATAACCGAAGAAGATTTAAACAAAAATAACCAAACTGATAAAGCCAAAAAAAATTATGACGACGAAGAAACATATCACGCCACATCCGTTAATAATAAGAATAATGTTGAATATAAGTCCTAATAAAGGACTTTTTTAATGCCTTTTTACGTGTTATAATACTGGGTGAGGTGGCAAGATGAATTTTATTAAAAAGTTGTTTGATTCGGAGTATAAAGAATTATGTCGTTTTGATAAATTAGCAAATCAAATAATAAGTTTAGAACCAGAAATGGAAAAACTTAAAGATGAAGATTTTGCTAAAAAAACGCAAGAATTTAAAGATAGAATTGCTGATGGAGCATCTTTAGATGATGTTTTAATTGAGGCAATGGCACTAGCTAGAGAAGCGTGTTACAGAGGTATTGGTGAAAAGCCTTATAAAGTACAAGTTATAGGTGCTTTAGCTATTTATTTTGGTAATATTGCGGAGATGAAAACTGGTGAAGGTAAAACCTTAACTACTGTTTTACCAGCCTATGTTGAATCTTTATCTGGCAAAGGGGTTCATGTAGTTACTACTAACGAATATCTATCACAAAGAAATGCTGAATGGATGGGACCTATCTATAATTTATTAGGCGTAAGTGTAGGAGTTAACCTTCGTGAGTTATCCCCAAAAGATAAACAAGAAGTTTATAATGCTGATATAACATATTCTACTAATAATGAAATTGGTTTTGATTACTTAAGAGATAACATGGTTGTGCAAAAGTCTGATCGTGTTCAAAGACCATTTAACTTTTGTATTATCGACGAAGTAGACTCAATTTTAATTGATGAAGCAAGAACTCCTCTTATTATAAGTGGTGGTAAATCACAATCTAAGAATTTATATGTTGAGGCCAATAGAGCAGTTCAAAGATTAAAAGAAGATGAAGATTATACTGTAGATGCTAAAACTAAATCTGTTTCGCTTACGGAAGAAGGAAGCCGTAAGATTGAAAAGATACTTAATATTTCTAATCTTTATGATATTGATAACACTGTAATGGTACACCATTTAAATCAAGCTTTAAAAGCCAATTATGCTTTTGCTAAAGACGTTGATTATGTTGTTGAAAATGGCGAAGTAATTATCGTTGACCAATTTACAGGTCGTTTAATGCATGGTAGACAATATTCTGAAGGCTTACATCAAGCAATCGAGGCTAAAGAAGGCGTAGAAATAAACGAAGAAACACGTACCATGGCTACTATTACATTCCAAAACTTATTTAGAATGTATAATAAATTATCAGGTATGACTGGTACTGCTAAAACCGAAGAAGAGGAATTTAGAAATATTTATAACATGTATGTTATTCAAATTCCTACTAACAAACCGGTTATAAGAGAAGATTTGCCAGATTTAGTATATGGAACTGAAAAAGCTAAGTATAAAGCTATTATTAATACTGTTAAAGAAATACATGAAACAGGTCAACCTATATTAATAGGTACAATATCTGTTGAATCCAATGAACATTTAAGTGAATTATTAAGAAAAAGTGGCTTAAAGCATGAAGTATTAAATGCTAAAAATCATGAAAGAGAAGCTGAAATTATCGCTCATGCTGGTGAAAAGGGCGCTATAACACTTGCTACTAACATGGCTGGTCGTGGTACCGATATTAAACTTGGCGAAGGCGTTCAAGAGCTTGGAGGTTTATGTGTAATTGGTACTGAAAGACATGAATCTCGAAGAATTGATAACCAACTTCGTGGTCGTTCAGGCCGTCAAGGAGACCCAGGAATGAGCCAATTCTTTGTATCTTTTGAAGATGACTTAATGCGTAGATTTGGTACTGATAGAATAAAGAATATGCTTAAGTCATTAGGTATGGATGATGATATGGCTATTCGTAGTAAAACTTTAACTCGCAGCATTGAAACTGCGCAAAAGAGAGTTGAAGGTAATAACTATGATATAAGAAAGAGCCTTCTTGATTATGATAATGTATTAAACGAACAAAGAGATATTATCTATACAAGAAGAAATGAAATAATCGATGCTGATGATATTCATGAAAAAGTATTAGCAAACTTTAGAAGTGCTATTGTATCATTATGCGAATCTCATATAGCTCCTGAAGGATATTTAACTGATGCTGATCGTACCGATATTGCAGAATATGTTAATACTAACTTCTTAAAGAAGGGCAATCTAAAACTTGAGGATATTAAAGATTTAAAAGATCAAGAAGTAGTAGATCATATTTATGACTTAGTAATTAAAGACTATGAAGAAAAAATCAAAGATTTACCTATTAAAAATGAATTTGAAAAGGCTATTTCTTTAAGAGTTATAGATTCCAACTGGGTAGAACATATGAATACTATGGAACATTTAAAGGAGGGTATTGGCTTACGTGGTTATAGTCAAACAAATCCTGTTCAAGCATATACAATGGAAGGCTTTGATTTGTTTGATAAATTATTAGATAAGATCGACCAAGATATTGCGATGTTCTTATTAAAAGCTGAAATTAGACAAAACATTGAAAGAAAGCAAACATTAAATGGTGTTGCAAATGATGGCAAAGAGAAAGTTAAAGCTAAACCTATTAAAGTACAAAAAGTAGGTAGAAATGACCCATGTCCTTGTGGAAGTGGTAAGAAATACAAGAACTGTTGTGGTAAATAGTAGGTTTTATAAGGGCTTGCGAGGATTTGATAATCAAAAAAAAGTATAAATTAACCATAAAACCTGAAAATTTTTCTCATTTTTTCCTCACTTTTTTGAAAAAGAGGAAAATTATTTTTAAAACTGAGAGGTGCAAATGAAAATAAATTATTCGGATGAAGATGTTGTAAAAGGAGAAAAATCTATATTCTTGGCTGGGCCAACACCAAGAAATAAAGATGCACGTTCATGGAGAGTAGAAGCATGCAATATTTTAGAAAATATCGGTTTTGATGGCATAGTATATGTTCCTGAATACTCTAGTTGGAAACCAAAGGAAAGTTATGTTGATCAAGCAATGTGGGAAAGAATAGCTTTAAGTGAAGCTACTACTATAGTATTTTGGATTCCAAGACATTTACCAGATATGCCAGCATTTACTACTAATGTAGAATTTGGATATTGGTTACATACTGGAAAAGTAGTATATGGAAGACCTGATAATGCTGAAAAAATTAAATATTTAGATTGGCTTTATGAATTAGATTATGATAATAAACCAATAAATAATCTTCAAGAATTATTACAGTTAGCAGTCATAAAAACTAATGAAACAAAATTAAATAAAGTATTAATAAAATAACTTAAATTAATGAAGGGGGTAAAATGAAGACAGGTATAGTAACAACTGAAATTATTGTAAAAGAAAATAAAATTGGGATAATGCGAGTTGGGAATGTTAATTATATTTCTTTAA
>CANRMZ010000004.1 GCA_947631885.1 uncultured Bacilli bacterium | reverse complement strand
ATTCTTATACAGTTGTTAATGCTGAAACTTTAGAGGCGGGTGCTGTAATTGTACCTAAGTATTATTTGATTAATGATAAATTAAATGAAGAAGGAAATGCTACAATCCATGTTAAAAACGTATATTATTCAGCAGGCTCTATGACTGATAACAATGATTTTGCAATGGTTGATGACAATTATAATACTTATTGGCAATTTAATGACTGGCAAATATCTGCTAGTGTTGGCTATAATGTCGGTAATCCGGTTATTGAACTTGATGATGTATATGAAATGGATGAATTTGTTTTAACAGTTCCAGATAATTATGCTGCAACTTTAAAACCAGGAGGAATTAATAGCAACGATGTTAAAGTTCATTATTGGACTGAAGAACAAAGTTTATATAATAATACGGGCCGTCAAGAAGTTAAAGGTACATTGACTCGTAAATATGATGTTAAAGGTCGTATGTATTATGTCTTAAAGCTTGCTGAACCTATTAAAGCAAAAGCTGTAGCCTTTGGTTTAACTGTTACGGGCAATGCAAGGGATATAAGAATCGATGAAGTTAAGTTTTATAAATATGATTCATTAGTTGATGATGTAGCTGCTTTATTTGAAGACGACTTACGTTTAGTTCTTGCCAAAGGTGTAGATCAAAAGAAAATAGATGAACTAAAAGAAAGAGCAAATAAGACAGATCATAATGAATATTCACCATATAGAGATAGTGTTTTAGCAGATCTTGAATATGCTGAAAAGATATTAAATGATGAAGCTATTGATGATGTAATTACTTTAAATCCTGAAATTTCTAATAGCTATAATAATCATGTTAAGTTTGCCATGACAATAAGTGATTATCAACCATTAGGTATTGTAGCTAAACCGGGTGATACTCTTAATGTTTATGTAGGAACTACAGGAAGTGTAAATGCTCAAATCATATTCACTCAATATCATGCTGAAGCCAGTGAATGGAATAAAACGGCTGATGTAACCCTTAAAAAAGGACTTAATGTTATAACAGTACCTAAGATTGGCTCTGCTACTGATGAACGAGGGGGTAGTGTATATATTCGTTATACATCTAAACCAGATGCTACTAAGCCTATAAAGGTAAGAGTAAGTGGTGGAACAAAGATTCCAATGGTTGATACAACACTTCTTACAACCGATGAAGAAAAGAAAGCTGCTATCAAGAAGTATGTTCAAGAATTAGCAGATTATAACAGTAAACTTACTGAAGTATACAATAAACTTGGCGGATCATTTGATGCTAAGAGTAGTGTTTTAGGATCAACAGAAATTGTTACTAAGTATGGATTATTCTCTGTATCAAGTGTTGCCGTAGAAAATGCTTTAAAATCTAATCTAAGTACTGATGATGAAAAGGCTGATAGACTTTATGAGTCAATGGAAGCTTTTGATGAAATGATGGAATTATTCTATCGTCAAAAAGGTTTTGAAGAAAGAGCTGATATAGCTACTGATGCAATGCCTAAAGCAAGAATAAATATTCGTTATATGCAAATGTTTGATGGGGCATTTATGTATGCTGGTGGCTATCATGTCGGTATAGAATATGGTTCAATTGCTGGTCTTGTTCAAGCAAATAGAAATAGCGATAGTAAAACTGGTTACTTTGGTTGGGGTATTAGCCATGAAGTTGGCCATCAAATAAATTTAAAGGATACTGTTTTTGCCGAAGTAACAAATAATATTTATGCTCTTCTTGCCCAAACAAGTAATGATCATGATGAATCACGTCTTGAAATTCAAGGCTATGATAAGATTTATGATAAAGTTACATCTCATACAAATGGAAGAGCTCAAAATGTGTTCGTTCAATTAGGAATGTATTGGCAATTACATCTTGCATACGACAATAATAAAACTTTTGATGATACTGATTCTGTATATGCTAAGATAAATGAAATAGCTAGAGCTTATAATAATCCTAATAAATACACTAGAGATGATTTAACTATTCTTTATGCATGTATGGCTACTAAGAAAGATTTAACTGACTTCTTTAAAGCGTGGGGCTTAAACGCTTCCGATGCTTTAAAAGCCGAGCTTAATGAACTAGGATATGAAAAAGAAACTAGACCAATTTACTATTTAAATGATAAGGCAAGAAGATATGTCCTTGGTGGTGGAGACGGAATCACTCCAGATGTGGATATATTAACAGCCAAGTTAGATGCAGTTGATACTGCAAATAAACGAGTTACTATATCATTTAATGTAAGCTCTAATAATAATGATATTTTAGGATATGAAATACTTCGTAATGGTGTATCTATTGGCTTTGTAGAAGAAGGAACTAATTCTTTTGTAGATATTGTAGGAGCCGAAAATAATAGAGCTTACACTTATACTGTAGTTGCATATGATTATTTACTAAATAAGACTAATGTTGTTACTTTAGATGAAGTTAAAGTATCTCATGATGGTAGTGTTAAGAAAGATAATTTCACGATAAGTTCAAATGTTAAAGAAAAAGGTGAAATAGTAGACTATGAAGATGAAAATATGAATTTTAAAGATCTTCATGTTAATAATTTAATTGATGGCAATAATGAATCTGGATTTAAGGGTATAGAAAAGATTGTAACTTTAGATCAAACAACTGATACTCCAAAAGAAGTTGTAGATTCAGGAAATGTTTATATAATAATTAATCTTAATACTGTAATGTCTATAAGTGGTATTAAATATCGTGCTTTAGTTGAAAATGGTGCTTTAGCCGAAAACACAATAAATAAATACAAGATTTATGTAAGTAGTGATGGTGAAAAGTGGACTCAAGTAAGAACAGGTACATTTGATTTAAGCCCTGAGAAGCCTGAAGAGATTGTATACTTCATGGGTCAAAACACCGATAGTGAATCACAATTATGGACTTATGACAATGTTGGCTATATTAAAATAGAATCTGATGGTAATACGATTGGCCTTTCAGGAGCCGAAATTGATGTAATTGCTCCTCCGGGAGATAACGTTGAAATTGGTGAAATAGGCGTTCTTGAAAATGATTACTGCTACTTAAAAGATGGCTGTGAAGATAATGAAGACGGAATTATTAAAGCTGGCGATGTAGTTATTCAAGGTAAGTACCGTGGCAACCCATCATTCAATAATGTTTTAATTGCGAATGCTTTTGATGAACAAAAAGTATTTAGTGGCTATTTCTTAATATTTGCTGAACTCAATAGTGATGACTCAGTATATGAGGTAGCAGATGGAACTTGGTTATATGTTATGTCTAAGGAAGAATATGAAAAAATGTTAGCAGAATCAGAGTCTATCAGAGCTTATCTATATCGTGTTAATGACGCTGAAAAGCTTACGGGTCAAAGATTAACAAGCACATCAAAAGTAATCAAAGATTTACATAAATACGAAGAGTTAAATAAATTAACTATTAAGGATACGAAATAGAGGCGATAAATATGAAGAAGATTTTAACAGCAATAGCTTTATTTATCGCTTCGGCCTTTTTAACTATCTCATCTGTCAAAGCTGCTACTAAAGTTGTATTTAATGAAACTAGTAATGGAAATGTTAATACAACGCTTCATTTTGAAGAAGGCTTTGTCGGAGGCATAGATCTTAAGCTAAAGATAAGTGGCAATGTCGATTATAAAAGCTTTAATTTAAATAGTAATATAACAAGTAAGAAATACACTACTAAAGTAGATTATGATAATAAAAGTAATACTCTAAATGTTTTAATCGTAACCGGAGGAGTAGGTACTAGTTATAATTTGCTTAATAATAAGAAAGAATTAAATCTTGGAACTTTAGTTGTTTCAGCTGATTCCAAAAGTGATGTTTCTTATACTATTGAATGCACAGGATTAACAGTTTTAGATAATACTTGGTCATCATCTACACTTTCTTTTGAAGAAGTTGATAATAAATTAACTTATACTGTTCAAAAAGAAGATGAAGAGCATAAAGATGATCCAAATCCTAATAATCCTGATAACAAACCAGATGATAAAGATAACAACAATAATAACGATAGCGATAATAACGATAATGAAAATAATAACAACAATCAAGGAAATAATACCGACAATAATTTAAATGGTGGAACTACAAATAATGGCTCTACTAATAGTAGTAATAATGGAAATAATAATACATCTTCAAATAATGGAACATCATCAAATGATAAAGATGACAACAAAGATGATAAGGACGATGAAAATGACGACGAAAAAGATAAAGATGAAGATAAAGAAGAAAATACAAACAAAACAGACGATAGTGATGAAGTTATTACTAATGATGAAGAAAATAAAACTTCTGAAGATAAAAAAGTGTCTAAATTATGGTTTATAATTCCTATAGTAGTCATTATAGCTGGTGCAGCCGTAGTATATGTTATATTAAAAAGAAAGAAAAAACCAAATAACGAGTTTGATATTTAGAGGAATAAAGATTTTAATTAATCTTTATTTTTTTATGATTTCAATTAATAAAATTAAGGTAAATTTTTTATTTTAAAATTTACAACATTTCTTGATTATGGTATATTTAAATTAGTAAAGAGGAGGTATATATGAGTAAATTTTGTACAAAATGTGGATATGAAATGGATGAAACTGCAGTTGCATGTCCTAAGTGTGGAGCTCAAACAGGAGTTAAGATGACTTCTAATGCCGGTATAACAAATAGAAGCATTGTAACATGTATTTTACTATCTATCGTAACATGTGGCATATATGGAATAGTATGGTTTATTTATCTAACTGATGATTCTAAACGTTTACATGAAGATGGCACAGCAAGTGGTGGTACAGCCTTTTTATTCTCACTTATAACATGTGGCATTTACAGTATCTACTGGAGCTATATGATAGGTAAGAGAATGTACGAAGCTGGAAAAGAACATGGTATTGCAATATCCGATAATTCAGTATTATATTTAATACTAGCTATATTTGGATTAGGTATCGTAAATTATTGCTTAATTCAAAGTGATTTAAACAAGTTTGCAACAAATTAATAGAAAAAAAGTAATATACTATGGAATTATATTTATAGGATATTACTTTTTAAATAAATATTTTAATTTTACAATACCATGTATTATTCATAAAGTGACAGGATTTTATTGCCCGGGGTGCGGAATTACAAGAATGTTTTTTGCTTTACTACATTTAGACATATATCAAGCTTTTAGATATAATCCTTGGGTTTTTGTTTTACTAATAGGCTATATTATTTATAAAATAATAGAATTAATAAGAGGCCATAAATTTAAAGAAAATAAAATAGTGATGGTATCACTTCTTGTAATTACAATTTTATTTGGGGTTCTTAGAAATTTTAGCCTTTTTAGTTTTTTAATGCCTACAGTTATTAAGTAATCTTAATTAGGAAGGTAAGTTAAGTGAAAAAAATATATTTTGCAGGTTCTATTCGGGGTGGAAGAGAAAAAGCTGAAGATTATAAAAAAATTGTTGATATCCTAAAAAAGGATGCCATTATTTTGGATGAACATGTATCAAATCCTAAACTGAGTTCAACCGGTGAAAAAATATCTAATGAAGAAATTTATAAAAGAGATACTAATTGGCTAAAAGAATGTGATTTGCTTATTGCGGAAGTCACTAATCCCTCTTTAGGTGTTGGCTATGAAATAGGTTATGCAGGAAGCCTTAATAAAAAAATTGTATGCCTTTATGAGGAAAGTGCCAATTTATCAGGTATGATATCTGGTAATCCTAGTATAATATTAATTCCTTATGATAAAATAGAAAACTTAGAATCAAAATTAAAAGAATACATAAAATAAGAGCAGGTGAGAATAAATGTATGATGTTATCGTAGTAGGAGCAGGTCCTGCGGGACTTACAAGTGCTTTATATTTAAGAAGAGCTAATAAAAGTGTTTTAGTTTTGGAGGCTAAAAGCTATGGTGGTCAAATTATAAATGCTAGTAATATCGAAAATTACCCGGGTATAGAGTCTATATCAGGTTTTGATTATGCTACCAATTTATATAATCAAGTTAAAAAGCTTGGGACAGAAATCAAGTATGAAACTGTGCTTAGAGTGGAAGATGATAAAACCGTTGTAACTAATAAGGATAGCTATCAAGCTAAAGCGGTGATTATAGCGACAGGATCTGAAAAAAGAAAACTAAATATTCCTAAGGAAGAAGAATTTGTTGGTAAAGGCATATCATACTGTGCTACCTGTGATGGTAATTTTTATAAGGATAAAGTAGTCGCCGTTACAGGTGGGGGAAATACCGCTTTGGAAGATGCCATATATTTATCTGATTTAGCCTCTAAAGTATATTTAATTCACCGCAGAGATGAATTTAGAGCAGAACATACTTATGTTGAAAGTGCTAGGAACAAAGATAATATTGAGCTTATCCTAAATTCTAACATTATAGAAATAAATGGAAATGATAGCATTTCTAGCATAACAGTGAAAGATAATATGGGTAATACTAAAGTGCTTGATTTAGATGGCCTTTTTATCGCTGTAGGGCAAGAACCTAAAAATGAAATATTTAAAAATGTCGTTGATTTAGATGATAAAGGTTATATTATAACTCATGATGATGTTCATACTAAAACGCCAGGAATTTATGCCGCGGGTGATACTAGAGTTAAAGATTTAAGACAACTTACTACAGCTGTTGGCGATGGTAGCAATGCTGCGATGGCTGCCATTAAAGAAATGAAGAATATATAAGTATAATTTTAATAAATATATGTATCTTAATATATAAAGGAGAAATAACTATGAAAGAAGTTTATGAATTTTTAAAAGACTGTGGTACTTACTACTTAGCTACTATGGATGGCGATCAACCAAGAGTAAGACCCTTTGGGACTGTAGATATCTTCGAGGATAAATTATATATTCAAACAGGTAAATCTAAAAATGTATCTAAACAAATGCAAGATAATCCTAAAATTGAGATATGTGCTTATAAAGATGGTAAATGGTTAAGAGTTACCGCTGAAGTAGTAAGAGATGAAAATAAAGAAGCTAAAAAACATATGCTAGATAATTATCCTAACCTTCAAGATAAATATTCACCTGAGGATGATAATACGGAAGTACTATATTTAAAAAATGCTAAAGCGGTAATAAGTTCTTTTACCGAAGAAGATATAACTTACGAATTTTAAAAAAGCCCAAGTATAACTTGGGTTTTAATATGTCTTAATTAATATTTTTTCAAGAAGTATTACGCCTTTATATAGAATATAAGAAATAACTAGCAAAATTATGATACCACTTATAACTAAGTCTAGATTAAATACTTGAGTACCATATATAATAAGATAACCAATGCCACTTTTACTTACAAGAAATTCACCGGTAATGACACCTATTAGAGTTAAAGATATGTTTAATTTAAGGCTAGCAATAATACTATTATAGGCACTAGGTAAGACTAACATTTTAAGCTTTTGCCATTTGGTAGCTTTAAAAGTATCAAACATTTTAAGTCTTACTTTATCCGTTTCCTTAAGACCACTATAGATAGATATAATACTGACAATTAAGTTGATTAATAAAGCCATAATAATGATGCTTTTGGTATTAGCTCCAAATATTATAATTATAATTGGACCTAAAGCAACTTTGGGTAGGGAGTTTAAAACCGTAAGATAGGGGTCAAATATCTTAGCTAAAGTAGGACATTCATAAAATAATATAGCTATAAATAAACCTAAAGATATGCCTAAAACAAATGATATAAATATTTCGGAAAGTGTTGTAAAAATGTGGGTAAATAATTCCTTAGATATAGCTAGATTCTTAATAGTTATAAATACATTATAGGGACTTGAATAAATAAAAGAGTTAATAACATTAGTACTAGATAATATTTGCCATATAACTATAAAGGATAATAGTATTAGAAATTGCATAACTTTAATGAATCTTTTATTTCTTTTATATTTTTTTATGAAATCAGATTGGCTCATCAATATCCCTCCATATCATGTCATAGTAGTAAGAAAATTCAGGAAGACTGCGATTTTTAATAGGGGTAGATCTTTCTTTCATAATAATATCATAGTGCTTTTTTAAAATGGCAGGACTTTTAGAAAGAAGAAATACTTCTTCACTTAGGCTAATAGCTTCCGCGATATCGTGAGTTATCATGATGGCTGTCTTCTTTTCTTTTTTAATAATGTTGTATACATCATTTGATACTTTAAGTCTAGATTGATAATCTAGAGCTGAAAAAGGTTCATCTAAAAGAAGGAGATCTGGTTTAGTAGCCAGTGTTCTGATTAAGGCAACTCTTTGTTTCATGCCACCAGATAATTCTTTAGGGTATTTATCCATAAATTTTTCTAGACCATAAGTTTTAAGTAGGTATTTAACATATTCTGTATCTTCTTCTTTAGTAATCTTTAATCCAAGTAGAGCATTATCTAAGACTGTAAGCCAGGGAAGAAGGGCATCTTCTTGAAGCATATAACCAATCTTAATATCTTTCTTAAACTTAATTTGACCACTTGTTTTATCTTCAAGACCGGCGATGATATTTAATAGAGTTGATTTGCCACAGCCACTGGTACCTACAATTGAGACAAAGCTTCCTTCTTTAACCTCAAGAGACACATCTTTTAAAGCTTCAATTTCACCATTTAGGGTATGATAATTCTTTTTGATATTTTCTACTTCTATTAAGTTATTCATAATTAATTACTAAATCTTTATAACTTACATATTTATCTAGTAAGTCATTATCAATCATGATATCTTCAAGATTTTGTAATAAATCTTCGGCTACAAAAGAATTATCAAGCCATGAATCGGCTGCCTTATATCTTTCTACGATAGTAGTTAAATCTTCAACTGATGTATCAGGGAATTGATCAATTATAGCTTCTGCGATTTTTTGACTATCATTTTCTTTAACAAATTTTAACCCTTTATTTATGGCTTTGGTAAAGGCTTTAATTATATCTTCATTTTCCTTAATATAGCTTTTGCGAGCATAAAATGTTGTGTATGGCATTTCGCCTGATAGTTTACCAATACTAGCTAAAACAAAGCCATTTCCTTCCTTTTCAAGGGCGCGGCAATTTGGCTCAAACAAATTAACGTAGTCCCCCTCACCACCAATAAATGAACCCGATAAAGCCGAAAAATCCACTGAATAGTTTATGTTAATATCCTCGGGGTCTATATTAGCATTTTTTAAAGCATTTAAGAAATTTAATGCTGGCATACCGGATGATCTTCCGACAAGAATTTCTTTGCCTTTTAAATCCTCTAAAGTAAAATCTTTAATGTTTTCTCTTCCTAAAATGAATTGACCATCTCTTTTAGTTAAACCAGAAAATATTTGCAAGTAGTCTTTTTCACCTTTGTCATAAACATAGATAGCACTTTCAGCTCCGGCAAAACCTATTTGAACATCACCTGATAAAACGGCTGCACTAACTTTGTCAGCACCACTTGTAAGAACAAGCTCTAAATCGATATTTTCATCATCAAAATATCCTTCTTCTATGGCAACATAAAGTGGGGCATAAAATACAGAGTGAGTAACTTCTCCTAAAGTAATTTTATTTTTGCCATCATCTTTATTTTTATTATTAATTAACCTAAAACCAAGTGCCACTAGGGCAATAATAGCAAGTCCTAATATCATTAGAACACTATATTTCTTTTTCAAAAAATTCACCTCTTCTAGAGTAATATATTCATTCTCTTTTAAAATGCTAGGGGTTATGTCCATGAGTAAAAGGGTTTATTTATAAAAGATATTTACAATCCAAAATTAAATGTGTTATAATGACATAGAATAGAGGGAGTAGTTATATGAAAATGTTAAGTTCAGATACGACTAGACTATTAGATAAGTTATATAACTTACGTGGTGAAGATAGCGTGGTACTTGTTTCCATGGATAGGGAAAGAGAAAGTGCAGAACAAACACGCGATAGAACTAGTGCACTTAAAGCAGAATTACAAGAAAGAATAGGAGAATTAACCGCTGAGGAAACTGTTTTAGCAGATGAAGGTGAAAAATTAAAAAATGCCTTAGCTACTATTAAGAAAAGTGAATTTTCAACAGTTATAGATCACTTACATATTGAGTTTGATCCTGAAGCAATTAAGAGAAAAGTAGAGAATACTTTACCTCTTACTTTAGAAAAAGTAGCTGCGGAAAAGAAAAAAGCTGGAGAAGAATTAGTTAAAGTTGAAGATGAAATGAACGAGGCAATAGCTAAGATTGAAGAACTAGGTATTCGTCGTGATGAAGCTTTAGCTAATCAAGAAAAACTTAATAAGTATTTTGAACTAGCTTTAAGTTCTAACATTAATATAACTAGAGACGAGATAACTTCGCTTCTTTCTCAATTTGAATTCACGGATGAAGAACAAAGGGAAGCAGCTAAACTTATGATGTTCCCAGAGGATGGCTTATTCTTATATGATAAAGCTTTCAATGGTCGCCCTGCTAGTGGAAGTGATGTTGAAAGTGAAGAACCTGAAAGTTTAATTGAAGAAGAAAAAGAAAATGAACCTCTTATTGATGACATCATAATTGATACTAAGCAAACAGAATCTAAAGAAGAAAAACCTAAAAAAGAAGAGGAAGCTCCTACAGAAAAAAATGAACCTGCAAAAGCTCCTGCTAAAGAAGATTTAGTTAACATCTTAACTGAGTTAGGCTTTGACTATTTAGATTTTAAGAACAATGATTTCAATAAATTGAAAGAACATTTTGATGCCATAGTATTTAAAGAAAATGTTAAAGTGATGGACTCATTTGGTATTAATAAAGATGTTTTTGTAGACAATATTGAACTTTTATATGATAAAGATTTAAAAGCAAAGATTGATACATTAATTAAGGCTGGTAAACAACCTCAAGATATCTATTTAAATCCAAATGTATTAGTTAAATACACATTAGATGAACTTAATACAACAATTAAGATGTTACAAGATAGTGGATTAGAGCCCAAAAACGTTCCTTTAATGGCATATTAGAAAGGTTGTTATATGGAAAACATTGCAGAAAAAATAAAAGTTTTGAACTATTCGGAGGAAATGTCAGCTACACTTCCCAAGTTTTTAGGTACTTTAGTAGCTAAAAATCCTTCTACAGGAGAAGATTTGGTTACTGTAGAGGAAGAAACTCAAATCATAAATTATTTACAAGAAAAGGGAATTGTATTAAGACCGGTTCATTTAAAAGTTTTAGCTGAAGGTTTTTCATATATTAAAAGCGCTGTTGAAGAAATGGAAAAAATCGGCGAACTTAAAATGTACGTTGATGATCCAACAAGAATGATTTCAAGGGGCAATGTTAATAGAATATTATATTTAAGAAATAATGGGATTGAATATAAGTCTTCAGAAGGAAAATACTCCAAACTTGCATATAGCAAAAGAGCTTTTGAAGCCGAATTTGGTGCTATAGACCTTGATGCTGAAAGAGCAAAATATACGAAAAATAAAGCTTCTGAAAATAAGAAAGTTGCTTATGGTAAGAAAGATGCTCTTGATATAGAGGAAGCTAAAGAGGATAAAACTATTAAAAGCAAAGATAGTGATAAAGGCTCTAAAGATATAAAACACGTTTCTCCTATTAGGCCTCACGAGAATGATAAAGATGCTAAGAAAGAAAGTGATGGTCCGTCATCTATAACGTTGGATGAAACCGCTCAATATACTGGGGCTCTTGATTTGGCAAGTTTAGAGGAGTCTTTCAATACTCCTGGTGCCAAAAATGAAGATAGTATAAGTAGTGATAAAAGACACAAAGAAGGCTCTACTTTAATTGAAGAAAGTTACGCTGAAATATTAAGCAAGCCTCAAGTTGCAGCTCTTACGGATGAAACCTTTGAAAGATTTGAAAGTTTATCTGATTCTGTTCGTCGTGTATTAACGACGGTATATAATATAACGGAAGTTAGCGAAGCTATTGCTGATAATTTAGTAAAACTTATTGCTGCAAATGTTCCTTCTGATAGTGATATACTTTATGAAGCTATCACTCATGGTAAGGTAGTAACCGAAGAAGAGGCCCAACAACTTAGAGATGCTATTGAAGAAGAATTAGAATATATTAAGATTTTTGATCTTGATACGGATGATCAAGGGAGGGCTAAAGCTGCATGAAATTTTTAGAAAAGTTAGATTTTAGTAAAGATGATATTGCAGAAATTGTAGATAATACACCAGAAAAATTATTAGATATAATAAAAAGCCAAAAAAAACTAGTATCCGAGAATATTAGTTATTTAAGAGATTTAGGCGTTACTAATTATCAAGCCATTTTCATTAAATATTATGATATCTTTTTAATGGACAATAGCAATTTTAAAGACATTTTTATGAAATACGAAAAAGATGATTTAATTGAAAAACTAAAGAAAAATATAAACATAGTAGAGTTTTTATAATACTATGTTTTTATTTGCTATATAAACGATAAATATTAATAGATGGTTTATTTAAAAATCTGAATGGTGATTTTTCCGTTCCAATACCATATGATACAAACATCGTTTTGTTTTTATCAGTATAATAATCATCTGTATATTTTTGAGCACCTTTTTTCTTAATGGCAGCTCCCCAGAACGGAATTCTTATTTGACCTCCTAAACTATGACCTGCTAAAACTAAATTATCTTTACCAAGGAAAGAAAGATTAGCAAATTTATCTGGCTCATGAATGAGAGTTATAACAAAATTATAATTAAGCTCGTTAAGACTTTCTAACGCATCTTCGGAAACATTTTCACTAGCTATAACTATAGGCTCTACATCTTCATTAAAAATGTATTCAGCATTATTATCCATAAATTTAAAACCGGATTTTTCATATATCTCATTAACTTTATCAGAATCATTATCGCCTATTATGGCATATTTAAATAATTGAGGTTTTAATCCTTTAAGTAAGTTTATAAGATCTTTTTTGTCGGAATCATTAATTTTATTTTTTAAAAGATCGCCAGTAAATACAATGATGTCGGGATTATATTCATTAATCTTTTTTACTATATCTTCAAGATGATTTAAATCATCTTTGTTTTCGTATAAAAAGTCAGAAAAATGAGCAATTTTAAAACCGTCAAAACCTTTAGGAAGTAGGGAACTTTCATATTTATATTCTTTGACTTTTAAACCCGTAGTATCAATAAAATAAGCATATAAGAACAAAAAGAATAAAGCTAAAATTAAAAATATAAAAAATCTTTTCATGCTCTCACCCTTTATATTATTTTCATAATAACATAAAGATTTTTTTCTTGCAATTTTGTTTAGGCTTTTTTACGCTTTTCATTGAAAAAATACTTGCGTTATGTTAGAATTTAAGATAGTAGAGAGGGTAGGAAAATGAGAAGAAATTTATTACTATATCTAATATTTGTTTTTGCCTTGTCTTTAGGAGCAAAAAATGTTTATGCTAAGTGTACTTATGCTGATAAAGCTGCTCTGAATAAAGAAGTAGGAAATGTTAAGGTTAGATATGAGGCTGCTAAAGAAGCTGTTATGCCTGAAGGATGGGGGTGCGATGGTGAGGAAGAATGCCAACCATATCGCCATTATATTAATATTAATGTTTTGAATCTTAGTGAAAACTTTTATGTTGATATTAAAAACAGTGTAACTAAGAAAAGTCAAAAATATTATTATTCACAAGTGCCTGAAGATGGCATACTTAAAATAGAGTGGGATGATGTAACTCAAATAAATACTTTTACTATTACTGTATATGCATCAGATAAAACGTCCTGCCCTGACACTAAACTAAAAGTAACTCATGTAACAACGCCAAGAAGAAATGAATTTTCTGAAAATTCGATTTGTGAAGAAGTTCCTAATTATTATCTTTGCAGAGAGTATGTAACATATGAAAATGATCCAACATTTGCTGAATTTCAAACTGCTGTAGAAAAAGAAATTGAAAAGCAAAGAGAAGAAAATAAAAAGAAAAAAGAAAAGGGTTTTTTTGAAAAGCTGCTTGAATTTATTGGTAAATATAAAATAGCTATCATAGTTGTTGCAGTAGTGATAATGGCCGTAGTAACAGGAATTGTTATTATAGTTAGAAAGAAGAAGGAACTATGAAAATAATAAAAAAAATAACTTTAGTTTTATTACTATTCACATTAACGATTACGGCAAGCATTACTACAGTTTCCGCTTTTGCAGTAGGAGATAAATTTATAAGCTTTAGTAAAAGAAATGCGACATTAAGTCCTGCAGTAAAGCTAGGTAGTTATAATTATGGAAAATCTATTTATACCGCTGTATATGAAAAAGACAACATTAGGTATGATGTTTTCTGTATGGACCCTGGAAGAGCAACTCCGACACAACTATATATATCAAGACTTCTTTTAGGCCAAGAGGGCATTAAAGATAAAGACTATGGTCTTGCTACAATTATTACAACTCAACCGGGAGATGGCGATTTTCAAACTAGCGGAGACCAATTTGTTTTTGCTAAAGGTATTGCTCTAAGGATTTTCCTTGATGGCTATGCTGGCTGGTCATCATCATATTCTAATGCAACAGCTATAAGGGCGCTTAGAACTTTATCTGTAGATTTACGAAATAGCACAACATCCAGTTCTATTAGTGGACCTGCTGGAGTTATTCATGATACTGCCATTTTGTATCAAATGGGTGTAAGGGCTGCTGAAAGCTACACAGCAAGTAATACACTAGATATTAAAACACAAATAATTGAGGTTCCTGACGAGGAAGAAATAGGAGAATCTACAGAAGGTGAATCTTCTAATTCATTTACTTTTGGAGGATCCAATGGAGGATCATCTTCTGAAAGCACAGGACCTGTTATTCAAAATGTTACTAAAAGAAATATTCTTAAAGTTACATTAAAAAACTTTGATAGTGGAGAAGGAAAATTTACTTTCGATAGTTTTGAGGGCGGTAGTACTGGTTCATTTACAACCAATATTGTTGGAATGTCAACAGAAAATTCTAACGATTTTACAACATATACAACTCCATTATCATATGGTGCTAATGTGTTTGAAACATTTAGCGATGCTGTTGAAACTGCTGCGGATGGTACTAAGAGCTTAACATTTTATATAGCTATTGAGACTACAGGTACTGTTGAAGTAACTGTTGCTGAAGGTACTTGTGATCAAGATTGTGAAAATATTAATGGAAAATTAAATTACACATATACAGATCCTAAAGTATTAACTGGTGCTGTTTTATATAATAACTTAAGTGGAGTATCAGGAGCTCAAAGATTCTTAGTAGCTGCGAGAACACAACACGCTAATAGTGAATCTATAGATATTCCTGTAACTGCATGTAATGAATGTCGTGAAGATAAATGCGAAAATGTTATGTGTAAAGGCGATAATTGTGAATACGATGCTACCCTTCCACAAATCTGTGAAGATGATGCTGAAGTTGATGAAAACGGCTTAGTTGAATATAAATTTCTTGAGGCTTACACTGAACAAGGATATAATATTGTAAAATGTATCCTTGGGGGCAAAAAAGATGCCGTTGAAAACCCTTATAAATTAGTAGATGAAAACAATGCTAAATTAGTAGCAGATAATCCTTATTGCTCTATTCTTTGTAAAGAAGATTATTCAATAAAAGTTCCTTATAAGCAAATGGTCGAAGAAGGTAGATACTTTCAACTAACTTTCTCTATGAAGGGGCAACAAGATTGTTATTCAACTAAATTTGATGAAGAACAATTTAATAAGGATATAATTGCAAAAGAAAAAGAAATAATCGACGCTTTAAATGAATGGTCAATTTATTATGAACTAGTTAATAAAGATCCAAATGATCTTGTTAAAACAACAGGCAATTTTGAAAGCTGTAACAAAGCTGAGTGTGATCCGTCAACATCAAATAGCGATGGATGTAATAAAACTTCAACTACCCAAGGGCCTTCTAATGATTCTTCTGGCGATTGGTATGTTCAAATTGGAACTATGGTTTGGGGGCAAAATCCAAATGTCCATTACTATAATATTAATGAAACTGATGGCACCATTACAACAATTTCTGAACCTCAAGAGTATCCAAATGATGCTTTAGAGGAATATGGCTATATTAAAGAACAAACATATGACTCTGCTACGTGTAATTTCAGCGATAGAAATACTTCCCATAGTATTTCCGGAACGTATAGCCAAGTAACAACTGTCGATGGCGCTTCATTACAATTAAAGGTAAGTGGAAGTCAAATTTCTTGGAAGTTAGTGAATTCTGGAAATGAAGAACCTATAAGTTCTACTGCATTCCTTGTAAGAGGCTATGATAGCTCTGGAAAATTATTATTCCAAAAAAGATTAACAGTAAGTGCGAGAGCTGATTTCGATGAAACAGGAAGCATACAAGGTAATAGTTCTGTTAGCACTGTTAAGTTAGTAAGTGCCTCTGATCCTTATAGAAATGTTTCTTGTTCTGCTTCACAAACTCCTTGTGAAAAAGTTGAAGCAAGTGAGCATTTTGAAGAAATGCTTCCAACATATCAAAGCGATTTAGAAGAAGCTAGAGGTAAAGTTGAGGATTTAGTTGAAGAATTAAAAGAAATTGTTGATTTATATAATGCATGCGTTGGTGATAAAGAATATGAAGCTTTCTCTCAAACTTATCAAAACCTTGCTTATTGGAACATGATTTACAAATATGACCCTGAAATAAAATATTCATATGATGAACCAGATCCTACCGATCCATCAAGAAATAAATGGATTGATGAAGTTAGTAGTTTAAACTGTGAAGATAAATCTTGTGATTACATGTTCTCTAAAAATGAAGCAATCTTTGCTGAAGATTGTGCTGAAGAAGGCTCAACTACTTGTAATTCACTTGGAGCTGATGGAACATTTAAATCTGTATTCTTTGAAAGCCTAAATGAAGGTGCTGATGAATCTGCAGCAGATGACAGTTATGTTAATACATATTGTATCGGTGATGTAAACGCTGATTACTCTTGTAAAGATACGACTCTTCATACTCTTGATGATTCGGCATATGAAGATAAACCATTCTTTGTTTGTGATTTTGATGGCGATAAATTTGATTGTTCTCAAGAAACTCATCCGCTTACAAAAGTGGATTATATACATAAATCCGCTCTTGCTCAAGGTGATTATGATACAAGACTTGTTTACTATACTGGCCATCAAAAAGGCGATGTCAGAATTGAATATACTGATCAACCAATATTAAATTATAGCCAAGTTCAAGGATTACCTGTTTCTGCAGACACTCCTCAAGGAACGTATATCTATATTTTGAATATTGAAAATGTTGGTACATTCTATGATAGTGGTGAACTGGGAAGAATTTATAGTTCTAATCCTAAAAGCTTATCAACTTACTCTCGTGGTTTCCAAAGTTCTGCGACAGTAACTTATCCTATTACTACTGGCTCAGGAGCTGATGCCGTAGATGTAGACAAAGAAATAGCTGTAAACGAATATGCATGTACATATAAAGTTTCTCAAAGTTCATGTGTTGATCCTGAAGGAAATACTCATACAATAGATGAATGTGATATAGGTGGTGAAGATACTGACTGGGCAAGTTGTCAAGAAAGAATTTGTCCGAGTGGTGGTGGCAATTATTGTGTAAAAGAAGCCGAATCATATTATGTTTGTACAGGAACGTCTTATGACAAGGATAGCTGTCGTAAGGTTGGAAGTAGAGATGAAGCTCTTTCTCAATCCGCTAATAACTATAACTGCTGTCCAGAGTGTGAGGTTGTCTGTGTAGGAAAATGTCTATATGTTGTAGCAAACGATAAACCTAACGACGGCAAAGTTCAATTTGAGTTTAGAACAGTATCTCCACAAAATATGAATCCTAATTCAAGAAAACTTGGATATAACTGGGATAGTAATAATCCATCTAATTCATTAGCTGCTCAAAAAGCTGCCAATACTATTTCCGAAATTGAAGCCAGAGCTGGTGCCGGTGAGAATCCAAGTATTAATATTGAAGATATAGCAGAGTACCAATTAAAAGTAGTTATGACTCCTGATATGGTAACTTGGATAAAAGAATATAACAATGAACAAGCAACTCAAGGGGCATATAATAATGACTCATTAACATGTTATAATTATGACCTTGATGGCTATAATGAAGATCAATGTAAGTCATCTGGATATATCTGGCAAGATGAAAAATGTGTAATGTCTAATATTTTCTGCTATAGTAATTTCATAGATTCTCTTGAGGAAAACTTTGCAGATCAAGTAGATGCTCCGCATAGATCAGAAGCTAAGAATAGTGCTTATGATAACTTTACAACTTACATTGGGGTAACCAATGGAGCTCAATCAATCATTACAAATGATTATTGGACAATTTATAAGTATGATAATCTAGATATTAATGGTGATGGTATTCCTGATATTGGACCATCTTGGAAGTAGGGAGGCGAAGAATAGATGAAAGAAGCTCTATGGGGCTATTGGTTAGTTATTTTAGGTATATTTATTATTGTCGTTCTTTTATTAGTTCAAAGCTTCACAACTACTAACACTCAAGATTATTATCTAGTTAAAACTATTACTGAAGCAGCTATGGAAGACTCAATTGATTGGTCTTATTATAGACTATATGGTGAAATTAAAATTAATAAAGAAAAATTTTATGAATCATTTTTAAGAAGATTTGCTGAAGAAGCATCTCTTGCTACTACTTATACTATTGAATTTACTGAAGTTTATGAAGCTCCTCCTAAAGTTGGAGTTAAAGTATCAAGCAAATCTAGTACATTTAATGTAGCAGGAGATACAACAACATTCGATATTGTTAATAAGATTGACGCTATATTAGAAAGTCATGAGGTGGATGCTGAACAGTCACCTAGCAATCCACCTTTGGCTGATGATGAAGAAGCGCCCGCCCCGGGTAATACGGTAAATACAATTCCTGAAAATACAACACCAACTCCTGAACAAACAGGAAATACAACACCTGCAGAACCTACCCCAGAAACTCCAGATTCCAGGCCATCTGAAGAATTAACAACAGTATGTACTGATGATTATAAAGTAATTGATGCTACTGGAGTCAAAGGATATGGAATGGTGGATTTATATGTTAGAGATACAGGTGGAACTAAAATAGGAGATATCGCAGCCGGAGATGAGTTTAAAATAATTGGTGAAAGTACTAGAGACAATTCACGATTCTTAGTAGAATATGGCATTCAAAAGTGTGGCTATGTGTATAAAAACTATGTTGCTGTTAATCTAGAAGAATATTTTCCCAACATAGGCGTAAGCAATTATAGATTTAATATTACAAATCAATCAAGTTCATTATATGCTATTGATGATAATAATCCTAGGACTCCTATAATATCCGCAGATGGAACGGTATTAACAGGTAAAAAACTTTATAGTTCTGCACATAAACCTATAGCAACGTATCCATTTGCGCAAAAACTTGCGCAAGCACTAAAGAGTACTTCAAGAACCCTTGTAATATATGATACTTATCGGCCTTATGCGGTATCTGATTACATTAGCAAAATATATGATAGCTATTTAAGCGATTACGTTATTACTAACGGATCTGATTATGAAAAGCAAATAGCAACTTCAGTTAGAAATTATGATTTATGTTGGTTTTTAGCTTGTAGTTTATCCACTCATAATACAGCTTGTGCGGTTGACATTAGCTTTGAGGGAGCAAATATGCCATCGGGAATGCATGTTCTTACTCCTGCGGCGGCGAATTCTAATGCTGATTCTCGAGAACTTAAACGAATTATGGCAGATAATGGAGGACTTAGTACATTACAATCTGAATGGTGGCATTTCCAAGATAATAGTTGCTATAATGCAATAAAAAATGAGTTCAATAGAACAGGTAAAAAAGCAAGCTTTTGGTCTGCTGTATAGAAAAATATAAGGAGGAATAAAATTGGGAAATATAATTAATACATTTAAAAAATTCTTGGCAAACAAAAATACCGTAACTATTCTTGGTGTTTTAGCCGGTGTTATTGTTCTATGGGGATTTTATTCTTGGAGAGTAAATAAAGCTACTAGTCCAATAAAGGTTCCTTATGCAAAAGAAGCAATCTCTGCAACTAGTGAAATAACGCAAGAATCCGTTGGCTATGTTGAAGTAAATAGTAAATTTTTATCAACTGTTGATGTTATTCAAAATGCTAATGAAATAATAGGAAAGTATGTAAATACAGGTACATCTATTCCTAAAGGAGGACTATTTTATAGAACGCAAGTAGTTGAAAAGGGGTCTCTTCCTAGCACTTTCATTGAGGATATTGAAGATGGATACCAACCGTATTCATTGGAAGCAAATAACCACACGACATTTGGCAATGCCATTTATCCTGGTGATAAAATCGATTTATATATGAAGGCAACTGATGAAGATCACAAATTGGTATATGGTTTATTCGTACAAAGTATTACTGTTCTTGCTTCTACAGGTCGTAACGTGTTTGATACAAACCCTCCGAGAACACCTGCAGAACTTGTATTCTCAGTAGATAATGATATGGCTGAATTATTGCATGAGGCTTCATATTTGCCGGGAATTACGCTAGTGCCAATTCCAAGAAATAAGAATTATACTGAAGAAGGTGCAGCTGTAAAAACTTATGAATATTTTAAAAGATTAATTGAATCACAAACCGGTGTAGTAGAAGAATAAGGGGTGATAATTTGAAAGAGGCTATATTCTCCCAACTAGATTTTGGGCCTATAAATGAATTTTTAACAGATGATCAAATAACCGATGTATCTTATTCAAATGGTGGTCAAATATGGTTAAAATCCCTTGATAAAGGTATATATAAAGTAGAAAGACCTGAAATAAATAATGCATTAATGGAGAAGCTTGCTTTCCAATGTTCAAACGTTATGGGTACAACATTTAATATGGCACACCCATTTCTTGATGCCGAGGGTGCTGAGCTTCGTCTTAACTTTGTTCATGAATCTATTGCAACTAATGGTATTGCATGCGTTATAAGAAAAACACCAGCGAAAATAAGATTAAATAAGAAAAAATTAATAGATGAGGATTATGTAACGGAAAATTTACATGATTTCTTAATTGATTGCGTTCATGCTCACTGCAATATTATGGTAAGTGGTGAAACCGGTTCAGGTAAAACTGAACTTGTTAAATATCTTGCCTCAAATACTGTGGAAAACGAAAAAATTATTTCTATTGAGGATACTCTAGAACTTCACTTAGATAAAATATTCCCTCATAGAGATATTGTAGCTATGAAAACAAATAATATTGCCTCATATTCAGATGTTCTTGTCAGTTGTATGAGACAAAACCCTAAGTGGATATTACTATCCGAAATTCGTTCTGCCGAAGCTGTTACGGCTGCTCGTAACTCAGTTTCATCAGGACATAACATTATTTCAACAATCCACTCGGATAGTGCTAAGAATATCCCTATGCGTATGTATGCCCTAATGGAAGGCAGTCAAGATGTTGAACAATTCTTAAATTCAATACATAGATATGTTCAAATTGGCATACATGTTAAAGGCTTCATGAGTGCTGAATTGCAAAGATTTCAAAGACAAGTGGTTGAAGTCTGTGAGTTTTATGTTGATGAAAATAATGTTGCAAAGGCTAATATGATATATAAGAGAAACCTTGATGGAACATTTTCTTTTAGAAACCCTACTAAGCATTTAAGGGATTACTTTGCTGCTCAAGGGCAAATTCTTAAAGATGAACTATTTGTTAAAAATGGTGAAGAAGCTCCTGAGGAGGAAGAAAGTGCTCCCGCAAATCCTGTTCCTCAAAATATAGGGCCGGAACTTCAAATTAATAATCAATTAATAGAATCATTATAGAAAGGATAAAAAGGGTAGTATGGAATTATTAATACTATTAGTAATAGGTATAGTTATTATAATATATCGTACTTCTCCAGAAGACAAAGTAGATATGTCTTCTTTTGCTAAACAAGCTTCTGGTTTGTATGAAAAGTACGCTCCATATTCATTTAAAACTGTAAGGCAAAAAGCTAAAGAACTAGGTCAAGAATATACTACAAGACAATATATGGGCCAAGTTGTTATGTTTGCCTCTTTTGCTGCTGGTATTGCATATCTATACTTTTACAGCATTATATGGGCAGTAGTTTATGCTGTGATAGCGACCTTATTTATCCCTTATTTGGCTTATTTACGTTGTCAAAGAATCTATTCTGAATTCATATTTGAACAAATTC
>CANRMZ010000003.1 GCA_947631885.1 uncultured Bacilli bacterium | reverse complement strand
AAGATAAACCATTTTTTAGTTCATCTTCATTATCTAGTTTTTGTACGAAATCTTTACCATCCTTTTTGATGTTTTTGCGAATTGTAATATCATTTTCATCGGCAGTATTTACTAAATATAAATAATTATCGATTTCTCTTAAAACATAATACTCTTTATTATCTTCAAGAGTAACTACTTCAACATCTATCATAGTCTTCCTCCTCGGTCAGGATCTTCAGCTTGAGTATATGTGGCAAAGTCAATAACAGCTTGACGTCCAGCTTTTTCAAATAGTTCTACAGAAGGTTCATTAGTCTCTGGATCAACATATCCAGCTTTAACTAAAAAGTCTTTAAAGTTAGCACATCCAAATGTTGTAGCATAAGCTTTAGGATGAGTTTCATCAACATTTGAACCTATATAATAAATCGTATCATCCCAGTTATTGTATGGCCCATTAGCTCGATCATTTCCCATTTGTGAATAAGCCATGTATAATGAACCAATATATGATTCATCAGGCATATCTAATATATCTTGGGCAACTCTCTGAGTATCAATCCAAAAAGCTGGGTGGCCATAGGAATCAAAAGAGCCTTCAATAGTTATTTTATTTTTATTTACAAAATTTATATCATCATTATATTCAGTACTTAAAACGTTAACTGAAGAACTATAATCCATTTCATTTGTTAAGGCTTCAACGCCTTTAGCAAATTGATTACCTGCATTTATTAAAATGGCAACAGAGGCAACGGCTACTAGAGATTTTGTAAGAGCTCCATATTTTATACCTTTACGTTTTCCACTTCTTTCATAAGCTGGTTCAGTTTGAGTAGCAGTTCTTTTAGAAACACTAGAATTTAAAATTCTTTCATAGTTACTTGCATAGCTTCTAACTTGGGCAGTCCTTAATACCTTAAGAGCATAATCGGGATTGTCAATATCTTCAGCAGTTTCTTCAAGAGGCGTATCACTAGGAGCAGTAAATAATTCCATTGTATCTCTTGGTGTTAAAAATTCTTGCGTTTTATCAAAGTATTTAGGATCTTTTTTAGAACTAAACTCATCCACAATATCATCTACATTATATTGTTCAGTTGGAGTAGGGTAAGATTTAGCTTCCTCAATTATTTCGTTTATAATATCATCCTTAGATTTAGTACCACTTTGAACAGGAGGCGTCTCGGGAATTAAAGCTTCCAAAGGAACTGTTTGAACCGCACGCTCTTTTTCTTCTTTGCTCTTATCTATTAATTCAGCTACGGTATGTCTAATTTTTTCTTTTACATAGCCATCTTCAATAACTAAACTTTTAACAGAAGCAAGAGCCATATTCGAGGGTCTATTTTCTTTGCTAGCCTGTTCCCATTCGGCTTTTGCCTCAGCACTGGATAATACCTTGCCCGTTACTTTATCATAATATATAAACTTATTTTCCATATTTGTCCTCACATTATAATAATTTTACCATTTATTAGGCACTTTTTCAATTATAATGTTTTCTTATCTTTCATAAATTCTTTTAATATTTTACTTAAAGCTCTTTTTTCAATTCTTGACACATAACTTCTTGAAATATTTAACTCTTTAGCTATCTCTTTTTGGGTCTTTTCTTCTTCACCATTCAAACCATATCTTTTCTTGATGATTTCTTTCTCTTTATCAGAAAGAAGATTTAGGTATTTTTTTAACATATCAATATTATCTTTTTGATTAATTATTTCGACATAATCTTCAGTATTATCTTCGAGCACATCTATTAAACTTATTTCGTTTCCTTCCTTATCAAAACCTATGGAATCGGATAATAAGACATCATTATTTCTTTTTTGATTAGCTCTAAAGTACATTAATATTTCGTTGTGTATACACCTAGCAGCATAAGTTGTAATCTTAGTTTTCTTATTATCTTTATAAGTATCTATACCTTTGATAAGACCTATAGTGCCAATTGAAATTAAATCGTCAGTCATTTTCTCTTTACTGTCAAATTTCTTTACAATATGAGCTACTAGTCTTAGATTATGCTCAATAAGTTTATTTCGAGCATCCATATCTCCTTGAAGCATTAACTCCACATATTTATTTTCTTCCTCTTTAGAAAGAGGCTCTAGAAAAACATTATTTGAATAGCTTCCTGTGAAACACATCATACTCTTTATTAAAAGAATCATACTTTCTAACACTTTATCACTTCCTTATAAAATATATTCTAAGAAAAGTTTGAAAATGTTATAATGTGCTTAGGGAGTGATATTATGGATGAAAAAAGATTTAAAATGATAGATGAATCTTTTACCTGTAGTGTATGTGGCTCTTTAGTAGAGAAATTAGGATATACTGCTAGAGATCATTGTCCATACTGTTTATGTAGCATCCATGTTGATATTAACCCCGGAGATAGAGCTTGTGACTGTCATGGTATTTTAAGACCTGTAGGTATAGATAAATATAAAGATACTTATAAAATAGTTTATAAGTGTGATAAATGTGGTCAAATAAAAAGGAACATAATGGCTAGAGATGATGATTTTGATAAAATAATCGAAATATCTAAACAAGATAAATAAACAAAAGACGCTTATTAGCGCCTTTTTTAGTATCCTAATTTTTTGTAATGATCATATAGTTCTTTAAATCTATTAAAGTGAACTACTTCTCTTTGTCTTAAGAATAATAGGGGACCTATAACATCGTCATCATCTGTTAAGTTAATTAAACTTTCATATACAGCTCTAGCTTTTTGCTCGGCAGCCATATCTTCTGAAACATTTGCTATAACATCTCCTGTGGATGCAAAGTAAGTAGCAGTAAATGGGTTACCTAGAGAGTCTGATGGATATAAGCTAACCCCATGCTCAGTGTAATAACTTGCAAGACCCGCTTTTTCTAGTTCATCTAAAGTAGCATCTTTAGTAAGTTGATGAACCATAGTGCATATCATTTCGATATGACCAAGTTCTTCAGTTGCTATATCATTAAGTAAAGCTCTTCCTTTATCATCTGGCATAGTAAACTTTTGCGAAAAATATCTCATTGAGGCTGCTAGTTCACCATTGGAGCCACCAAATTGCGTGATGATATATTTAGCCATTCTTAAATCTTTTTTAGAAATATTAATCGGAAATTCTAACTTTTTGTCATACTTAAACATACTTACCATCCTCCTTATTCCAAGGCCATGGTGATTCTATCCATTTATAGGTACTATAGTCAGCAGAAGTATTACATAAAGGACCATATTTCTTTTCATATTCCTTAGTTTTATCCTCTAAGGTTTTAGCAACTTTTTTATACTTATTTAGAATGATAGTATCTTCTGGATGAACATCTAAATAAAGGTTATAATCTATTAACATAAAATTACATTTCATAATAGTTAGTAGATCTTTTTGCTTTTCATTTTTTACTTTTGGGGCAATGTAAGTCATACCTTTATAAGGGATGAATTCTTTATCAAACATATTGCCACGATAGAAATCTTCATATTTTTCTTCTTTCTCTTGCTCATGAGAATTATTTAGATAATCAAGTCCAGGAATATTCATTACCATATCTAAATATGAATTATCATTTTCAAATAACATAATTTCCTCCTGAAATATTGTATGAGCTACTAAAAAAAGTAAATAGGGAAATTACCTATATAAATATTATGGAAATATAAAAAGTTTTTAATAGAATACTTGAATTTTACTTATTTCGTGTTACAATTAAGTCCTAAGGATTTATTATGAGGTAGGGTTATGGTTTTAGGAAGAGCTGGTCTGATAGCAAATGAAGATTTACTTTTCGAGGCGGTCAAGATAGATAATCCTGATGCTCTTGAAAAAGTAAAAAAAGCATACCAATATGCTTGTAGATTTCATGCGGGCCAAGTTCGGAAAAGTGGCGAAGCCTACATAATCCATCCCATAAATGTTGCCTATACTTTAGCCGTTAAAGGAGCTGATGAGGCTACCCTTTGTGCTTGCCTTTTACATGATGTTCTAGAAGATACTTCCTGTACATATGAAGAGTTAGCTTCAGCTTTTGGTGAAGAAGTAGCGGATCTTGTAAACGGCGTTACTAATCTTGAAGAAATTAATTTTTCGTCTAAAGAAGCGGAAGATTTAGCTAATCTTAGAAAAATTTTATTGGGTTTAATTAAAGACCCTAGAATTGTTTTAATTAAGATAAGCGATAGACTTCATAATATGCGAACTTTAGAATATCAATCGCGTGAAAAACAAATTGCTAAAGCTGAAGAAACCTTACATTTTTATGCTCCTTTGGCTGGCTTTTTAGGTGTTGATTGTTTTAAAGGAGAGCTTGAAGATTTAAGTTTAAAATATATTGATCCGGAAGGATATGCTACTACTTGTGAGTTAATTAGTTCATATCAAGATGAAGTAATTAATATTTTAAATGAGATGCTTGATAAGATAGCAAGTATTTTAAAGAGAAAGAATATACCATCTGATGTTCTTATTAGAATTAAACATGTTTATAGTGTATATAAAAAGATAAAGGGTGGTCAAACTCCTTATGATATTCATGATTTTTTAGCATTGAAGATTCTTGTTGATGAGTTAGAAGAGTGTTACATAACTTTAGGTTTAGTTCATAGTTTATATCCTCCGGTTAATTCTAAGTTTAAAGATTTTATATGTGATCCTAAGAAAAATATGTATAAAGCTTTGCATACAACAGTATATTCCCCAACGGGAGTATTAGTACAAAATCGTATTAAGACTTATGGTATGGATGAGGTAGACCAAAATGGTTTAATGTCTTTATGGCGTAGTAAAAGAAGCATGGCAAAAGATGCTATGATGCAAACTGCCCAAAATGATTTTCAATTCTTAAATGGGATTAAAGTTATGAATGAGGCTTATCCAAGTGATTCAGAGTTTATTTCCCATGTTAAAAGCGAATTATTTGATGGTAAAATTGTGATTTCAACCGCAAGTGGTCAAGTACTTGAACTTCCGATTGGGGCAACTCCGGTGGATGTTGCTTATCTTTTAGGAGATTCTATTGCGGATAGTGCTAGGATGGTAACAATAAATGAAGCTCCTGCTTCTTTTGAAACACCACTTCATGAATATGATAGGGTACAAATCATTACTAGTCCTAATTACACTAGTTCTAAAGAAGGCTGGGAAGAATATGCTACAACAACTAAAGCTCAGCTTGGCATTAAAAGAAGTCTTATAGCAAAAAAATAACTGGATGTTTAAATCCAGTATTTTTATTTTTTAGATGCTTTATTAATTGTTCTTGCTTCTCTAGATGAAATGATAACTTTTTCTCCATTAATAGTTTTCTTTTGTAAATTTGGTTTTTGTTTTCTTTTCGTAGCATTTAAAGCATGAGAACGATTATTACCTGATAAAGGTTTTTTAGTTGTTACTTTTGTAGCCATAGTATCCCTCCTAATCGTTTAAAGTTTATCAAATTTCCTTATAATTGTCAATTAAATAATACTTTGCTATAATTGACTTAAGGAGATAGCTTATGGTACCACTTAAGATTACAACAGATTCTAGTTTATTAACAAGCCTTATTAAGATACCTGATTTAATGGCCTTTTTACAGGCTCATAATATTAAAGCCTGTGCTATATGTGATAATAATTTATATGCTAGTATTGAGTTTTATATTAAGTGTAAGGAAAAAGATATTAAGCCTATCATTGCTTTAGAAACTATAGTATCAGATAAAAAGGTGTATGTTTATGCCAAAAACTATGAAGGTTATAAGCATTTAATTAAGTTAAATAGCGCTTCTGATATCAAGGAAGATAATTTAAATAATCCTAATATTAAGATTATTCTTCCTTATGAATCTTATGAATTATATAGTTCTATTATTAATAAGGATAATCTTTTCTTAGGGTATAATAGCCCGATTGAAAAAAAGAATGCCTTAATTCTAACTAGTAATGTAGTAAGAGTAAATAACGCTAGAGTTTTAGATAAAGATAATATTAGTTATTTAAAATATCTTCAAGACCTCGGGGGAGATTTTAAGTTTACGGAACAAGATTTTTTAGATTTAAACTTAACAGATGAAGAAGAAAAAGAACAAGAATTATTTATTAAAGATATTGATATAGATATTCCTTTTGATAAAAGATATATTCCTATATATAAAGATAATATTAACTCTTATGAATATTTAAAAACTTTAGCTATCAAAGGGCTTGAGAAAAGATTTGCAAATCATATTCCCAAGGGATATTTAGAAAGACTCGAAGAAGAGCTTAATACTGTGAGGAGTATGGGCTTTATTGACTATTTTTTGATTGTTTATGATTATGTATTATTTGCTAAAAAAAATGGTATCATCGTAGGCCCTGGAAGAGGTAGTGCCGCGGGCAGTTTAATAAGCTATGCTATTGGCATTATTGATATTGATCCTATTAAGTATGATTTGCTTTTTGCTAGATTCTTAAATCCATATCGAAAGAAAATGCCAGATATTGATATTGACTTTGAAGATGAAAGAAGATATGAAGTTATTAAATATGTTCAACAAAGATATGGTAAAGATAACGTGGCATTAGGCCTTACTTTTAATAACTATAAAAGTAAATTAATTCTTAGGGATTTAGCTAAAGTTTTAAAGATAGATAATAATTTATTTGAAAAATTTATTAGAATTATTAGAGCCGATTTATCTTTAAAAGATAATTTAGAAAGTAATAAAGATATTAAAAAATATTTAGATATATATCCTAGTTTAAAGGAGCTTTATGATATTGCTTTTCATCTTGAAGGTTTAAAGAAAAATATTTCAACGCATGCTGCCGGTGTTGTTATATCATCAAAAGCCTTAAATGAAATTATTCCGGTTATAAATGATGAAGATATTTTGAAAACGGGTATAGCTATGGACTATATCGAAAATATGGGCCTTTTGAAAATGGATTTTTTAGGTCTTCGAAATCTTACTTTAATAAGGAAGATGAGTGAGAAAATAAAAGATTTTAATATGCAAAATATTCCTTTAGATGATCCTAAAGTATATGAGTATTTAAAATCTGGGAAAACCGAAGACTTATTTCAATTTGAATCAAGATATGCTTCAAATAGTTTATATAAATTGCAAGTTAAAAATTTTAATGAGTTAACCGCTGCTGTAGCTCTAGTACGTCCAGGTCCCAATAAACAAATGGATGAATACATTAAAAACAAAGATACTGGTAAATATGAAGTTCATCCCGATATTAAAGAGGTTCTAGATAGTACCTATGGTATTATGATTTATCAAGAGCAAGTTATGAAAATCCTTACGATTATCGCTGGTTATAATGGCTATGAAGCTGATAATGTGCGAATTGCCATGTCAAAAAAGAAGATGGATGTTTTAGCTAAAGAAAAAGATAACTTCATTAAGAAAGCCATCGAAAAGGGTTATGATAAAGACTTTGTTAATGATTTGTTTGAAAAAATCCTAAGTTTTGCTTCATATAGTTTTAATAAATCTCATTCTGTATGCTATGCCAAAATAGTTTATACTTTAGCTTATTTAAAAGTAAATTATCCCGTTATATATAATACTGTTATGCTTGAAGAAGCTAAGAGTAGTGAAAGCCGTAAATATTATATAACTTTACTTAAAAAGGATAATATCACCATATTAAAACCGAATATTAATCTTTCTGGTGAAGATTTTAAATTTAAGAATAACTACTTGCTTTTACCTTTTAAAATGATTAAGAATCTTCCTGATAATGTAATAAAAGTAATTTTAACTAAAAGAGATAAAGAATTTAATGATATCTATGACTTTATTTTAAAATGCAAAGAAGTTCTTACACCAGCGATATTTGAAACTTTAGTTTTATCAGGAGCATTAGATACCTTTAAGTATACTAAGGCAAGTTTAATAAATGCCATGGATACTTTATTTAATTATGCATCGATGGATGATGAAAATGCTCTAAAGCCTTTTTTAGAAAATCTACCGGAATATTCTAAAGAAACTTTAATGGAAAATGAACTTAAATATTATGGCATGTATATATCTAACCATCCATGTAGTAAATATCAAAAAGTTGTCAAGGCTAGTAAAGTTAAAGAATACTTGTTTAAAAATATTAACATGGCTTTACTAGTGGAAAAAATATCGTCTTTAAAAACTAAAAAAGGTGAGCAAATGGCCTTTGTAACGGCATCTGATGAGACAGGGGAAGTAGAGTTAGTATTATTTCCTCGAGTATATTCTTCTTTAACGGATCTAAAGGTTCGTGATATAATTTTAATAAACGGTAAATCTTCAAAGAAATTTGATAAATACCAAGTTGTTGTTAATAAACTAGATAGAGAGTGATGTATGATGAATGATGAACTAAAAAGATTTTTTAACAGTATTAAATTTACGACTGATGCTTTTGATGAAGCAGAAGTAGAAAAAGTAGTTTATTATTCATCGCTTGATATTTATGAAGTTAAAATAAAAGCTCCCAATGTAATTGAAAAAGTTAAAGTTGATGAACTTGTAAAAGCCTGTCAAAATAAAATTGGGGGCGAAAAAGAGTGCTATATAACCATGGTTTACTCTGATCTTTCAGAAGAAGATGAAGAGGCATTACTTGATAGTATTATTACAGATTACTATATAAGTAAGCCTTCTTTAAGTGGCATAAATCATCGCTTTGAGGATCACATTATTAAAATAAAAGCTACGAGTGAAGTTGAAAAAAGAATGATTGAAAATACGTCTAAAGATTTAGTCAAGTATGCTAAAACTTATGGCCTTGATGCTGATGCTATCGAGATAGAGATTGATGAAGCTGCTGTTGAGAGCGTTAGAGCCGAGATCGATAGCGAAAGAAATATGGAATACAAAGAAGAGGAAAGTCCTATGATAATGGGTACGCATCGTGATGGTGAAGTAATCTCTTTACATAATATTATGGGCGAAACCAAAAACATAATTGTTGAAGTTTTTGTCTTTGAAAAAGAAGTTATTGAAAGAAAAGGTAAGAAAGGACCTATCTACATCTTAAATCTAAAGGTCAGTGATAAAACTGATAGTTACCTTATGAAAATTGTTAAGTTTGATGAAGAAGAATTCTTAAAGATTAATAAAAAACTTAAAGAGGGTAACTGGTATCGTGTCTTTGGTAATATGGAAAAAGACCAATATACAAATCAAATGAATATCAATGCTCGTAGTATTGAAAACATTGACTCTAAAGATGTAAAAGTTAAAGATAATGCTGAAGTTAAAAGAGTAGAGCTTCATACTCATACGATGATGAGTGCGATGGATGGCGTAATAGAACCTAAAAAATTAGTTAAGTTTGCTTTATCTTTAGGTCATAAAGCTGTTGCTGTAACTGATCACAATGCGGTTCAAGCTTATCCGGATTTATTTCATGCTGTATGTGACTATAATAGTGGCAAGGCTCCGGAAGATCACTTTAAAGTTATCTATGGAACAGAGCTTAATGTGGTAAATGATGATATTGATTTTATTACAAATTTACAAGATTATCCTTTGGAAGGTCAAACTTATGTAGTATATGATACCGAAACAACAGGATTATACGCTGGTAAAGATCAAATGATTGAAATCGGAGCGGTTAAAATCAAAGATGGCGAAATTTTGGAAAGTTTTGATGAGTTTATTAATCCTGGTTATCCAATTCCTAAAAACATCACGGAGTTTACGCATATTACTGATGAGATGGTCAAAGATGCTGATAATGAGGAAACGGTTACCAAAAGATTCCTTGCATGGGCTGATGGTCTTCCTATGGTTGCCCATAATGCTCAATTTGATATTGGGATGATTAATGCGGCTTGTAAAAAATATAATTTAGAACCATTTAAAAATACGGTACTTGATACGATGAATATTGCTAGAATGCTTCACTCAGATTGGAGTAATTATAAACTTTCTACTTTAGTTAAAAAGTATGATGTTGAATGGAATGAAGATGAACATCATAGAGCAGATTATGATGCCGCGGGTACTGCTAAAGCTTTTTGGAAAGAGTGCAAGGAATTACTAAGCCAAAATATAACTACGACTACGGAAATGTATAATAGTGTGGATATCAATAAGATTATTCAATTTTCCCATCCTTTTCATTTATGTTGTTTAGTGCAAAATAAAACAGGACTTAAGAATTTATTTAAGATTATTAGTTATGCTAATACGACATATTTATTTAGAAATAGTGAGCCAAGACTACCTAAAGGAGAACTTAGAAAATTAAGAGAGGGTATCTTAATAGGTAGTGGTTGTATCAATAATGAGATTTTTGAAGCTGCTTTATCTAAAGATGATGAAGAGTTATCGGCAATGATGAGTTTCTATGACTATATTGAAGTTCAACCAATAAGTGCTATAAAACATTTAATTCAAATGGAATCAAGTGGGTTTAAAACACTTGCGGATTTACAAGAAAATATAAAGAAGATTATAAGGGTAGCTAATAATGCGGGAAAACTAGTAGTTGCCACATCTGATGCCCATTATTTAACTCCTGAAGATAAAATTTATCGCTCTATTATTATCAATCAAAAGACTAATGGTAAACTTCACCCTTTAAATAGAAGGGGCGTAGAACAACCGGAAATGCATTTTAGAACAACCGATGAAATGCTTGAAGAATTTGCTTTCCTTGGTGAAGATTTAGCTTATCAAATTGTTGTTGAAAATACTAATAAACTAGCCGATATGATAGAAGAAGTAGAGGTTATTATTCAAACGGGAGGTGTTCCTTTTTCACCAAAGATTGAAAACTCTATAGAAACAGTTACAAGTCTAGTTTATACCAAAGCTGAAGATTGGTATGGCAATCCTTTACCATATAATATTGAAGAAAGAATAAGTAAAGAGCTTTATGGTGATGCTGTACTAGAAAGTATTAGAACTAAACTACAAAGAGAGGAACATCTTGAAGGTGATGAGCTTACCAAAAAAGCTTTTGCTCTTTTACATGAAACCATTTTAAAAGGAATGGACGCCGTAAAAGAGACGGTTAAAGAAGAGCTAATATTAAAACTTAATAAAGAAAAAGAAGATAATGTTAAAGCTTTAGAAGATAAGCTAAAAGATGCATCTGATGAAGAAAAAGCTTCTTTAGAAGAAGAGCTTAAAACCTTAAAAGATTCTGATCCTATAGCAGATATCGATAAGAAAGTCAAAAAGTCTTTAGGTGGTATCATCGGCGGAGGCTTTGATGTTATTTATCTTATTGCCCAAAAACTAGTTAAGAAATCTAATGATGATGGTTTCTTAGTTGGCTCAAGAGGTTCTGTTGGATCATCACTTGTTGCAACAATGATGGGAATAACTGAAGTTAATGCCTTGCCACCTCATTACCGCTGTCGTAATTGTAAATGTAGTATCTTTGAAGATGAAAATGGTGTATCTTTAGGAGCTACATATAATAGTGGTTTTGATTTACCTGATAAAAATTGTCCTAACTGTGGTGAGTTAATGGTTAAAGATGGCCAAGACATGCCATTTGCTACTTTTTTAGGTTTTAATGCCGATAAAGTTCCTGATATAGACTTAAACTTCTCTGATTTAAACCAAGCCGCCGCGCATGAATATACTAAAGTATTATTCGGTGTTGATAATGTTTATAGGGCCGGAACTATAGGTACTGTAGCTGATAAGACAGCTTGTGGCTTTGTCAGAGGATATGCCGAAGATAAAAATATTGTTTTAAATAACATTGAAGTTGAAAGACTTGCTAAAGGCTGCACAGGAGTAAAGAGAACTACGGGTCAACATCCCGGAGGAATTGTTGTTATCCCTGGCTATATGGATGTCTTTGATTTTACACCTTTCCAATATCCTGCGGAAGATATAGATGCAGCATGGCGAACAACCCACTTTGATTATCACGCTATTGATGAAGACGTTTTAAAACTAGACATTTTAGGCCATACCGATCCCACTCAACTTCGAATGATTCAAGACTTAACAGGTATCGATGTTACAACTGTGCCTCTTGATGATAAAGATACTATGGGAATATTCTTATCACCCGAACCTTTAGGAGTTACTAAAGAACAAATTATGAATGAAACGGGTACTTTAGGAGTTCCTGAATTTGGTACCCCATTTACGATTGGGATGCTTGTTGATACTAAACCTAAAACTTTTGCCGAGCTTATTAAAATATCTGGACTTTCTCATGGTACTGATGTTTGGCTGGGTAATGCCCAAGAACTTATAAGACAGGGCGTAGTACCATTTTCTGAAGTAATCGGATGTCGTGATGATATCATGGTTTATCTAATGTATAAGGGCCTAGAGCCAATCAAAGCCTTTAAAATCATGGAATTTGTTCGTAAAGGAAAAGCTTCCAAAGACCCTGAAACTTGGGCTGGTCATAAACAAACAATGGAAAATGCCGGTATAGAAGATTGGTTTATTGACTCCTGTGGTAGATTAAATATATGTTCCCTAAAGCCCATGCAGCAGCTTATGTAATGAGTGCCTTTAGAATAGCTTATTTTAAAGTTCATTATCCGGCCATATATTATGCTACTTATTTCTCAACGAGATTTGATGACTTTGACCTTGAAACAATGGTTAAAGGATATGATGCTATTAAAGAAAAGATGATTGAAATAACTAATAAAGGTCATGATGCTACGAATAAAGAGGCAAGTGTTCTTGAAACCTTAAAGCTTTGTCTTGAAGCTGCCGCAAGAGGATTTAAATTTGCGATGATTGATATTGAGAAGAGTCATGGTAAGAATTTTGTTATTGATGAAAATGATAATATGACCCTTATTTGCCCATTTAGAACACTTGATGGTTTAGGAGACTCAGTTGCAACCAAAATAATAGAGGAAAGAGAAAAACAACCATTTTACTGCATTGAAGACTTTGCTAATCGAGGCAAAGTTAATAAAACAACAGTTGATAAACTTCGTGAACTTGGTGTTTTTAAAGATATGCAAGAAAGTGCTCAATTAAGCTTATTTTAGAAAAGGATTATATGAAAAAAGATAAAAGATTTGTTATTACTTTTTTAGTTATAATATATGCTGTTTTACTACTATATCCCGTTAATTATATCTTGCTTAAAAAAGGTATATTAGTAAACAGCTATTCTTCTTTGGCAAGCCCCCAAAAAGCTGAAGGTAATATCATAAATAGAATAAATACTAAACTTGATAACTATAAAAATTATATAGATGTTATGGTAACCAATAACTTTCCTTTATATAATGAGATAAATTATTATACAGGAAAAACTTTAAACTTTATTAATGAACAAGAATACAAATTATTTGGGCAAAGTGATATGCCTACTAAGAAAAATGTTGAAAATGAATATGTTATCAAAAATATCGAAGATAGCTTTTACTATATAGTTAATAATAAAAGTGATAAAGAACTTGAAGAAAGACTAAATAAAGAAGTAGATAATATCAAAAAGATAGCTTCATATGATATTCCGGTTTTAGTGTACTTGCCATACCGTTATGAATTTACTGATAATGAAAGTATAAACTTTAGAAACTATGATAAATATAAAAATTTATTTAAAGAAAAGCTAAATGATATGGTGGATATTGTTGAGCTTAATTTAGATAAAAATGATTATATTAATAGTTTTTATAGAACTGATCATCACTGGAATTCCTATGCTGCTAAAGAAGCTTTAAAAGATATTGGCACACATTTAAACGTTAAGCTAAATGATTATGAAGTAAAAGCTGTAGAGGATATTAAAATGTATGGCTCAATGGCTAAAGCATCTGGTGATACATCTTTTTATGATAGACTTCTTTACTTAGATACACCATATGATTTGAAAATTAGTAATCCTAGTTATAAGAAGTTAAGTGCTAATCCTCATAAAGAAATGTTCTTTGATTATTACATTGGTTATTACAATGGCCTTGCTGATGAAGTCTTATGCTATGACTATGGAAATGGCGATGAAAATCTTTTGATAATTGGTGATTCATATGCATGGCAAATGGACTACATAATTGCTGAGAGCTTTAATAAAACTTATACTGTAAATCCAAGATATATAGAAAATTTTAAGTATGAAGATTTTATTAAAGAAAATAATATTTCTAAAGTTTTAATCTTAATGGAAGCTCAATCTACATTATTTGATGTGTATGATTATAATTTACAAGAAAGGCTAGAGTTATAATGGAATTTACAAGTATTTTATTTTTATTTCTTTTCTTCCCAGCTTTTCTATTTTGCTACTTCTTATGTAAAAAAAGAAATATTCGTAACTATGTTTTATTCTTCTTTAGCATTATCTTTTACGCCTGGGGAGAACCATTTTATGTTTTTCTTATTTTAATATCAATTTTAGTTAATTATATTTTGGCAATTTTAATTGATAAAAAGAAAAATCGCAAACTATGGTTTATTCTAGCTTTAGTATTTGATTTAGGTACTTTGTTAGTATTTAAGTATACCGATTTTATTATAAATACCCTTAATTTTATTCCTAAATTAAATTTACCTTTAGTTAATTTAGCTCTCCCAATAGGTATTAGCTTTTATACTTTCCAAATGGTATCTTACATCATTGATGTATATAAAAAGAAGGTAAAGGTCCAAAGAAATATTCTTTATTTAGGCTGTTATATTGTATCGTTTCCTCAACTTATCGCCGGACCAATTGTTCGTTATGAAACAATTGAAGATGAACTTGATAATCGTAAAGAAAACTATAAAGATACGGCTGTAGGCATCAGGAGATTTATAAGTGGTTTTGCTAAAAAAGCCATTCTTGCTAATAGCCTTGGTCTTATTGCCACTTCCATTTTAGAAGCTGGAGCAAACTATTATGGCTTTATTGGATCTTGGATAGCTATGATATGTTATACAATGCAAATATATTTTGATTTCTCAGGCTATAGTGATATGGCTATTGGTATTGGCAAAATGCTTGGCTTTAACTATTTAGAAAACTTTGATATGCCGTATATTTCTAAATCTATAACGGAATATTGGCGTAGATGGCATATATCTTTATCAAGTTGGTTCAAAGACTATGTTTATATCCCTTTGGGAGGAAACCGTGTTAGTAAAATAAAGTGGATTAGAAATATCTTCATCGTTTGGTTCTTAACAGGTCTTTGGCATGGAGCATCTTGGAACTTTGTTCTATGGGGCTTATACTTTGGCGTTATATTACTAATTGAAAAAATATGGCTTAAAAAATATTTGGATAAAGCACCAAGTGCTATAAAACATATTTATACTATGGTTCTTGTTATCGTTGGTTGGGTAATTTTTAGAAGTACTAATTTATCCGAGGCTGGAAATATTCTTACTTCAATGATTGGTCTAAATGGTATAGGCTCAATTAAATTACTTAATGTCGTAGGACTATTTAAAATAGAGAATATTATTATCTTTATAATAGGTATCTTATTATCATTTAAGAAAATCAATTTAAAAAATGATTATGTTCTTTTATTGATATTTATTATTGCGATAATATTCTTAATCACGGGTTCATATAATCCATTTATATATTTTAGATTTTAAATGAACATGTCAGACTTGACATGTTTTTACGTTATTTAGTATTTATTTTGAAATTTTTGATAAAAAATAAAGGAAATTTCTTCTTTTTTCGTAATGTATATTTATATAAGGGGATAGTTTTGGCTTTTATATCCCTTTGTTATTTTTGATAAAAGGAGGATGCAAAATGAATGAATTAGAAAAAACCACATCAATATTTGAAAATATAAAACATATTGACGAATATGGGAATGAATACTGGTACGCTCGTGAATTGCAAAAAGCGTTAGATTATAAAAACTGGAGAAACTTTAAGAAAGTAATAGATAAAGCCATTGTTTCTGCAAATAATAGTAATTCTGATAAAAATTATTGGGTTGTCGAAGTCGACACCCCAATAAAAAATGGTAAAGGGAAACAAGAAAACATTAGTAATTACAAGCTATCAAGGTATATATGCTATTTAATAGTGCAAAATTCTGATCCTAGCAAAGAAATTGTTGCCTTAGGACAATCATACTTTGCTATTCAAACCAGAAAACAAGAAATAAGTGAAAAAGAATATAGTCTGTTAAGTGAAGATGATAAAAGATTTTATCAAAGGAATTTAACACGCAAGGGAAATTATTCTTTAAATATCGCAGCTAAAAATGCCGGGGTTAAAAACTTTGCTAAATTTCATAACGAAGGATATAAGGGCTTATACAATGGTGAAACTGCAAATGATATTGCTAAAAGGAAAGGATTAAAATATCGTGAAGATATATTAGATAATATGGGAAGTGTTGAGCTTGCTGCTAATTTGTTTAGAATTACGCAAACAGAAGAAAAGTTAAAAAGAGAAAATATTAATTCAGAAAATGATGCTAATATAGCGCATTATAGTGTTGGCAAAAATGTGCGAGAGGCCATAAAGAAAAATGGAGGAACCTTACCTGAAAATTTACCAACGCCTAAAAAGAGCCTTAAAGAATTAGAAAGTGAAAGAATGCAAGAAGTAAGAAAGATAAAACAGAACTTTTAAAAAATTTGGAAACAGGCTGATAAAACATTTTCCCCACTTGGGGAAAATGGTAGGGAATAGATAATTCATTTGAGTTATCTATTCTTTTTTTGGGCCATCCATGTTAAAATTAAATATGGTGATTGATATGGATAAGTTCGTGCCAGACATGTATCAAAAGAGTATATATACAATTGATTATAAAAAACTTAAAAAAAGAGGAATAAAATGTTTGCTATTTGATCTAGATAATACAGTAGCTCCATATACGGAAGATACACCATCTCAAGATTTAAAAGAATTATTCCATTTACTATCATCAGATTTTAAAGTTATAATCTTAAGCAATGCATCTAAGAAAAGACTTACTCCTTTTAAAGAAATATTAAATGTTGATGTAGCTTATTCATCTCGTAAACCCTTTAAGACAAAATATCTTAAGATAATGCGTTTATATAAATTTAAACCCGAGGAAATGGCTTGTATCGGGGATCAAATCATGACTGATATATGGGGAGCTAATCGTAATGATTGCTTAAGTATTTTAGTAAATTCTATTGGAACTAAAGAACCAATTTGGACAAGATTTAATCGCTTTTTTGAAAGATTTATTTTAAAGAGTTTAGCTAAAAAATCAATACTAGAAAAAGGCAAGTATTATGAGTAAGTGTATTGGCTGTGGGGTTAGACTTCAATATGAAGATAAAGATAAAAAGGGCTATGCTCCCAAGAAAGATGCTAAATACTGTTTAAGATGTTTTAAATTATTAAATTATCATGAAAATATTCAAAATGAAAATGTCATAAGTGATGAGGATATTCTTAATAAAATAAATAAAAAAGGTGTTTTTACTTTCTTTTTAACGGATATTTTAAATCTAAATAGTAAAGTAATAGATATTTATAACAAGATAACAAACGATAAAGTTCTAGTTATAACTAAGGTTGATATTCTGCCCACTAATCTAAAATATTCTATCTTAATAGATAATATTAAGAAGATTTATAATGTAGATGAGGTAATTCTTTTTTCTAAAGAAAATGGCTTTGGCAAAAATGACATTATGAATTTATGCCAAGAATATGGTGAAGTACTATTTTCAGGTCCTACGTCATCTGGTAAATCGAGTTTAATAAATTATTTATTTAATAAAAATTTAACTGTATCAGAATATAAAAATACGACAGTAGATTTTATCTGTCTTAATTATGAAAATATAAAAGTCTATGATGCTCCGGGCTTTAATGAAGTTTATCCTGTGAAAGAATTGATATTTAAAAAGAAAATTGTACCTAAGACAGTTACTTTAAATGAAGGCTATAGTTTATTTATTGATAATTTTGCCATAAAAACATCTGATAAATCTTTTATGACTTTATATCTTCATGATGATATTAAAGTAAAGTCTAAGAAAGATAATAATGTTTATCAAGAAATAATTATGCCCGAAAAAAGTGAAATAGTTATTCCATCTTTAGGATTTATATATTTTAAAAATGAAACTAGGATTATGACAAATCTTAAAGATTATGAGATAAGAGAAAGCGTAGTGAGTTATCATGAGTAAAATAAGAGTAATGAGTGAGCTTTTAGCAAATAAGATAGCCGCGGGTGAAGTAATTGAAAAAATATCTTCCGTTGTAAAAGAACTTGTGGAAAACTCTATTGATGCTGGAAGTAAAAATATAACCGTTAATTTAGTTAATTCAGGCTTAGAATCTATTGAAGTAATGGATGATGGATCCGGAATGGATAGGGAAGATGCTAAAAGCTGCTTTCTAAGACATGCTACATCTAAACTATATAAAGAAGAAGATTTATATTTTATTGATACTTTAGGCTTTAGAGGCGAGGCTTTAGCTTCCATTGCCGCAGTTGCAGAAGTTAAACTTGCTACCTATAATGGTAAAGAATCTAGTTATATTCATATTAAAGGTGGAACAATCCTGGAGGAGAAAGAGTGCCCTGAGAAAAAGGGAACGGATATAGAAGTAAGTAATATCTTTTATAATACTCCTGCTAGGTTAAAATACTTAAAGTCTGAGTCTACAGAACTTGCTGGTTGTACATCATTTATTGAAAGGCTTAGTCTATCTAAACCCGATATTGCTTTTACTTTGACTAATAATGAAAAAGTTATCGTTAAAACAAGTGGCTCAGGCAATTTAAAAAAGACGATTCATGAAATATATGGTATGGATATTTCCAAAAACTTACTAGAGTTTAAAAATGAGAATGATGACTTTATAATCTCAGGTTATGCATGTAACCCCCATATCCTAAGATCTAATCGCAACAGTATGATTACCATATTAAATGGTAGAATTGTTAAAAACAATGATATCAATAACGCTATTAATGATGCGTATTATACATATAAACCCGTAGATAAATATCCGGTTGTTGTACTTTGCATTGAAACTGACCCAACGATTATTGATGTTAATATTCATCCTACTAAGCAAGATGTTAAAATATCTAAAATAAAAGATTTATCTTCTTTAATTACCGATACTATTAAAAAAGCTTTATATGATAATCTTCTTATTGTAAAACCAGCTGAAGAAAAAGAATTAACGCCATTTGATGAAGTTATCGAAAATAAAGAAGAAGAGAATAGTGTTTTAGAAAAAGAAGAAAAACCGGTTATAAACGAGCAAATATTTATGGATTTTCGTAAGGAAGAGGTTATTCATAATAAAGAGCTTAAGAGTCTAAAATTATATCCTGTAGGTCTTGCTTTAGGAACTTATATTATTGCCGAAAATGAAGAGGGGATATATCTTCTTGATCAACATGCTGCTTATGAAAGAATAAACTATGAAAGGTATATGAAAAAGCTCAGAGAAAAAGATGTTAGTAAAGTGCCTTTATTAATTCCAATGACTATTGAGCTTTCACCATCTGATTTTATAAGCCTTATGGAAAAAAGAGACATTCTTGAAAGTTTAAATGTTGATTTTGAAGAATTTGGCATCAATACTATTATTGTTAAAGCTCATCCAACTTGGCTTAAAGAGGGCTATGAAGAAGAAAGTATTCGCCGAATTATTGAACTTATTATAGGCCTAGATAAGAAGTTTGACCGCGTTAAATTCGAAGAAAAGATAGCCATAACTTTAGCCTGTAAAATGAGCATTAAAGCCAATATGCATATATCTATGACCGAGATAGAGTATATATTAGATGAACTAGTTAAATGTGATAATCCATATAATTGTCCTCATGGAAGGCCAACGATTATTAAATTTACCATCTATGATTTAGAAAAAATGTTTAAAAGAGTTATGAATTAGAAGGAGGATTTATGATAATTAATTTAGCGGAACTTAGTTATAAAGATAAAATAGAAATTGATAGTAATATAAACTTTCCCGAGGAATATTATCAAAATACTAGCATATTATCTTTAGATGATATTCATGTTAAAGGCTATGTTAGCCAAAATGAAGTCGATGAAGTAGTTGTTAGACTTCAAGTTCATGGTATAATGTATTTACCGGATAGCGTTACCCTTGAGAAAATCCCATATAACCTAGATTTTGATATTGATGAAGTACTTGATGAAGTGCAAAATAATCAAAATACACTTGATATTATGGAACTTTTGTGGCAAAATATTGTATTGGAAGTCCCAATTAGATATACCAAAAGTGATGCTGATAATTTAAAAGGTGATAATTGGCAAGTTATAAATGAAGATGAGGTAAAAAAAGAAATAGATCCTCGTTTACAAAAATTAACTGAATATAACGAAGGTGGTGAATGAAATGGCTGTTCCATTTAGAAGAACTAGTAAAACTAAAAAAAGAATGAGAAGAACTCATTTAAAGAAGACTGCTCCAACACTTACAAAATGTCCTAAGTGTGGTGCAACTATTCGTCCTCATAGAGCTTGTATAAAATGTGGTAACTATGCTGGAAAAGAAGTTATTGCTGTTGCAAGTAAAGAGGAAAAATAATTTCCTTTGCTTTGTGTAAATAATTAAGAAAAATGGGATAAAAGAGTAAATATTTATTTACTTTTTTTTTGCTTTGTAGTATTATGATGGTAGACAGTGGTACACTGTGGAAGAAAGTGGGGGATAAAAATGCTAATGGGCGAATTTCATCATAACATTGATGATAAAGGCCGCTTAGTTATTCCTACTAAATACCGCGTAGAGCTTGGCGAGTCATTTGTTATAACCAGAGGACTTGAAAAGTGTTTATACGCTTATTCCATGACTGAATGGAATAAACTAGTAGAGAAGCTAAGTGAATTACCATTTAACAAAAAGGATGCTCGTACCTTTTTGCGGAACCTATATTCTGGTGCTACTGTTTGTGAATTCGACAAAAACGGTCGGATTAACATTACCTCCCCATTGGTTAGTTACGCCGGTTTAACGAAAGAATGTGTTATAATCGGCGTGAATAACCGACTTGAAATTTGGGATGAATCTTTATTTAATAAATTCTTAGAAGAAAGTACAGATGCAATGGAAGACATTGCCGAGACCTTATTCGATGTGTCCACTTCACTATAGCGTTTTAAAAAACGAAGCAATAGATAACTTATCTATTAAAGATGATGGCGTATATGTCGATGCTACAGTAGGCTATGCTGGCCATTCTAAAGAAATATTAAAAAGATGTCCTAAAGGATTCTTATATGGCTTTGATGAAGATGAAAATGCGGTTAAAACAAGTACTGAAGCCTTAAAAGAAATTGGTGATAATTTTAAAATTATTAATGACAACTTCGTAAATATGAAAATGGTTTTGGATGACATGGGAATAGATAAAGTTGACGGAATCATTTTTGATCTAGGCTTTTCATCACCGCAGATTGATGAAAGCTCAAGAGGCTTTTCCTTTATGAATGATGGACCTCTTGATATGCGAATGGATCAAAGAAGTAGTAAAACTGCTAAAAGCATTATTGATAGCTATAGTGAAGAAGCTCTTACAGATATCTTCTTCCAATATGGCGAAGAGAAGATGTCAAAAATAATTGCTAAAGAAATTATCAAAGAAAAAAATAATATTAATACCACATTGGAACTAGTAGAGGTAATAAAGAAAGCTACAGGAGCTAATTACTTTTTTAAAAATCATCCCGAGAGAAAAATATTCCAAGCTCTTAGAATTGAAGTTAATAGTGAACTTGAAGTATTAGAAAAAGTATTACCTGATGCAATAAATATGTTAAAATCTAAAGGAAGGATATGTGTTATAACATTTCATTCTTTAGAGGACAAAATAGTTAAAAAGATATTTAAGAAATATTCGGAAGTAGATGATTTAGTTAAAGGCCTTCCTGAAATACCAGATGAATATAAACCTTTAATAAAATTAGTTAATACTAAACCAATACTTCCTAGTGATAAAGAACTCTTAGAAAATACCAGAAGCCATAGTGCTAAACTAAGAGTAATAGAAAGGATATAAGATGGCAAGAAAGAAAGGAAAAAGTTTAAAGCTTTTAAAAGGAGAAAAGATGATGTATTTTGTTATCGCTTTATTAATAGCTTTAATACCTACAGTTAATGTATTTACTTCTGCTGCTTTAACTAAGTCAAATATTGCTATTGAACAATTAAAAAGAAATATTGAAGTTCAAAATGATGAAAACGAAAGCTTAGAGATGCAAATTGATGAACTTGCATCACTTGAAAATATTCAAGAAGTAGCACAAAACTATGGCCTTTCTTTTGATAATACTAACATCTTAATTATTAAATAGTTATGAAGAGTAGAGTAGCAAAAAAAGCTAATGCCATTATAATGATTATTGTTGCTCTATGTTTATGCCTTGCAATAGCAAGGCTTTCTTATATTTCCTTAACAAATGATACTTTTGTTGATGGAAAAACCTTAAAAGAATTTGCTTCATCTCGTAATGAGAAAAAGCAAACATTATATGCATCCCGGGGAACAATTTTTGACTCGACTGGTGAAGCATTAGCTTTATCAGTTAATTCCTATAATTTAATAGC
>CANRMZ010000002.1 GCA_947631885.1 uncultured Bacilli bacterium | reverse complement strand
ATGAAAATGGAAAAACAACATGTCCTATTGTATATCCACAAGCAAAGGCAGAGCAAATAAAAAGAACAACAGATGAGTTTTTATTTAGCTGTGTATATCAGCAAGAACCAATTGCACCAACAGGAAGAGAATTTGCAGATGAGCTTTTGTTGCATTATGAAAAATTACCTTTAAATGAAGATGGTAGTCCAGCTTATGCTCAAGGAACGTTTGCAACATTAGACCCAGCTAGAAAGGGAAAAGACAATGTATCAATGCCAATATGTGTACATGGTAATAATGATTATTATTATATGGTTGACTGTATCTTCAAACAAAAACCAATGACAGACCTTTACGATGAAATTGCCGAGATGATAGTAAGATATAATGTAGTCGAACTTGTGATAGAAAACAATATTGATACTTCACTTAAGGTAGTTATTCAGGAAAGGTTAGAAAAACTTGGATATTTACTATGTAACATTTCCGAAAAATATAATACTCCAAAGAAAGAAACAAGAATTAAGGATAATCGTGGAATTGTAAGAAATAGAATACAATTCAAGCAAAAGAAAGACTATCCACCAAATTCAGATTATGGAAGATTTATGAAAAATTTAACAGAATATTCTTTTGATTATCCAAATAAAAACGATAAAAAGTTGTCGCACAATATAGTAATATATTGATGAAAAATTGAGGCATTAAGCGGGAAGCCTAAATTTTATATTAAAAATGTAAAACATGGCAATCCGAACCGAAGGCTATAAATATTATAGTCAGGGGCAACGCATAGGTAGTGAAAAGATATAATCTACCCACGAGACCTCAACATCTTATTAAGATGAAAAGATATGCTGAACTTATAGGAAACTATAAGAAGTAAAAGATAAAAAGCTTTTACGATAACAAAATGGACGCGCCAGATAGTATTTCCATGATGGCAAGTGAGATTATCTTAGGAAAGAATAAATTTGCAAAAGCAATTCCTTTGGATAGAAGAGAGTATGGAATATAAATGTAAATATCTGTAAATGAAAAATGCAAAATTATACACAATTGTACACAAAATAGCTCATTTTAAGGGCTATTTTTTAAGTGAAACAATTTTTCAAAAAAAGTATGATATAATGCAACCGTTAAATAATTCATAATTATTTCTTATCCTTTTTGCTTTGGTGGGAGCATAAGCACTAAAAATTTAATAGAGTGTTTGTGTTCCCTATTTTTTTAGGAACAAAAGGAGAATGAATGGCAGAATATGTACAAAAAGTAGTACCTGAAAAAACGTATTTTGGAAGAAGAAAAATTTTAGCAGATTATAAGCAAGAAGAATTAAATGAGCAAACAATATCAAAGATTTTAATGGATAAGTGGAGTCAACACGAAGCAAATGCAAATGAAATTGACTATCTTTACAAATACTATAAAGGAAATCAACCAATTCTTTCAAAAACAAAAATAGTTCGTGAAAACATTAATAATAAAGTTTTGGAAAACAACGCATATTTTGCAGTGGAATTTAAAAAAGGATATGTATTTGGGGAACCAATACAATATGTTCAACGCGGTGATGTAGCAAATGATGAGATTCTTATCTTAAATAGTTACATGACAGCCGAGGATAAGCACGGCAAAGACTGTGACTTAGCAGAATGGTTATACATATGTGGAGTTGCGCCTCGATTAATTATATCCGAAAAGGAAAATGAAGAAAGCCCTTTTAGTATCTATAACTTAGACCCAAGAACATCATTTGTAATTTATGAGAATGGATTAGGGAGCAAACCATTATTAGGAGTTTCCTATTATATAAAAGATGATGGAGAAAAAGTTGGAACAGTATACACAGCAAGTGAAGTATATGACATCAAAGGAGATGCTGGAAAATTTGTTGTTACAAAGACAAAGCAAAATAATGGAATAAATGGTTTAAAAACGATTCCAATTTTAGAATACACCTTAAATAAATCAAGGTTAGGAATCGTTGAAATTGTTATGTCCATGTTAAATACATTAAACCAAATATCTTCAAATGATGTAGATGGATTGGAACAATTTGTTCAATCATTGGTAGTATTTGTAAATAACGATGTAGATGCTGATGACTTTAAAGAATTAATGGAATTAGGTGCTGTCAAAGTTAAAAGTGAACAGAATTTACCAGCCGATGTAAAGTTATTAGTAAATAAGTTATCTTTCGCAGACAATAAAATTCTTTATGATAAAATTTATAACAATTTCTTAACAATCGTTGGTATTCCATCAAAAAATGATAAAGCAAGTGGTGGTGACACTGGACAAGCTCGTCTTTTAGGCGAAGGCTGGACAATGGCCGACCAAAGAGCAAATCAAGATGAAATCGCATTTAAGAAAACAGCACGTGAAGAGCTAAAACTTATTTTGAAAATTTGTAAAAAGATAAGAGGCAGTGGAATATCTACTGTAACTCTTAAAGATATAGATATTAAGTTCACAAGAAATAAATCTGATAATTTACTTGTAAAAGCACAAGCTTTATTGAATTTAAAACAAGCACAAGTAGCACCTGATATTGCTATGACTGTAAGTGGTCTATTTAGTGATCCTAACGAAACTTATTATAAGTCATTAGGCTATTATGGTGAAGATAAATTATGGAAAGAATCAGAGAATAACGGTGGTAGTCTTCGGACGACACCTACCTCGGAGGATGAGTCCAAAGAGGATACAAAAAAAGTTCAGAACTGATAAACACTAAGGTGTATCAGTCTCTTTAATGGGGAATTGGTATAGTGGCTATTATGCTTGCCTGTCTAGCAAGAGAGAACAGTTCAATTCTGTTATTCCTCGCCAATAGTGTGGTAAGGTAACCAGAAATGGTTCAAATAGAGAAACTTGACGAAGTATAAACGTTATGCTCAAGTGTGTCAACCAAGACAATAAAAGGGTATATGAGTGAAAGGAACGAATGAAAGAAAAAATTAAAGAAGTTTTGAACGGATTAGAGATTGAAAATGTAGATAGTACAGTAGATGAGATTGCTAAAGAAGTAGCATTGTTTACTGTTCCAAAGGATAAATATAACAGTTTATCTGACAGATTAAAAAATCTTGAAACTGAGAAAAACGATGTTCAAAAAGAATTAGATGATTTAAAAGCAAAATCTATGACAGATGAACAAAAACAAGCAAAAGCACAAGCTGACTATGAAAAGAAAACAAAAGAATTGTCTATGGAACTTAACAAGATAAAGGCAAAAGATATATTCAGAAATGCCAATATTCCTGAAGAGAAAATAGATGAATTGTTAGAAAAAGTAGTTAGTGATGATGAAAAGAAGACTTTAGATTTAGCAAATAGCTTTGCAGATATCTTAAAAGTTGAAACAGATAAGACAAAGAAAGAAGTAGAAGAAGGTATTCTTCAACAAACCAAAAAACCAGATGGTAAAACAGATGGCAATGGTGCGAAAGAATTGACTAAAGAAGACTTTTTAAAAATGAGTTATTCGGAAAGAAAAAAATTATATTTTGAAAACCAAGAACAATACAACGAATTTACAAAATAGAAGAACATAGAAAGAGTATTAAAGAGTAATGGACGAGAATCTTACAAAAATCGCCAACTTGTTTGTACCTCAAGTCGTAGGACCTGAAATTATTACTAAATTAGTAGATGATATTAAATTTTTACCATTTGCTAAGTATTTAGAAACATTAAAGGGAGTACCTGGGGACACAGTAACACGTTGGAAATGGACATATATCGGAGATGCAGAAGAGTTCACAGAAGGTAATGACATTAGTTACGGAAAATTAGAGCAAAAGAAAACTGAAATGACTATCAAGAAAGCTGGTCGTGGAGTACAACTTACTGATGAAGCTGTATTAAATTCACAAGGTGACCCAGAAGCTGAAGGTGTTAGACAAATCAGAATGGCTATTGCTCAAAAGATTGATAATGATTGTTTAGCAGAATTAGGTAAAGCGATCCAACAAATGACTGTTGGAGATGGAACAGAGGGTATCGGTGCTAAATTAGTAGAATTAGCTCAAGAAAAATGGGGCGAAGATTTAGACACATCTGATATGACTTTATTAATTGCTCCAACTCAAGTGAAAGATATTCGTCATGACCCTGACTTTATTCCAGCAAGTGAAATTAAAGCAGAAATGATGATTACAGGTTCACTTGGACAAATCTTAGGTTGCAACATTGTTGTATCAAATAAGATTAAGACAAGTGGAGATGGTAAGTTTAATAACTACTTAATTAAAGGACAACCATTAACTATCGAAGTAAAACGTGACATTATGCCTGAACGTGACCGTGACATCGATAAAAAAATTACAAAATGTAATGCCGATATACATTATGGTGTTTACTTAGAGAAAGACCAAGATGTAGTTAAAATCGTTTCTAAAGATAACGATTATACACCCTAAAAAGCCCGAAAAAAAGGTAACGATTAATCTACCTACGGGCGAAGTTTACGGAAAGAATGTATCCGACTTGCAAGAAGTAGAAATTTCAGATAATAAAGTCACTGGAACTTTAAAATATGTAAAAGGATATGATAAATTTGAAAAAGGAGCAGAGGGAAATTTCCTAGCCATTGAGGTTGAAGAAGCTAAAAATGGTGATACTGTATCTTTTGAATTATCAGATTCACAGAAAAAAGGAACAGGAACTTTAAATTCTAAAGATTACTTACTTGTAGCAAAGATACACGATAAAAGTCAAACTATTACCTTAAAGAATGGTGAGACTACGAAAGTATTAGACTTAACAGGTTTAACGTTAAGCCCAAGTGAATAATAGAAAATTAATGGGAAGTGTGTTTAATGACTGAAGAAGAGCAATTAAAAAAAATGCGTTTAGAAATCCTTCAAGATATTGATTGCAAAGATAGAGATGAGATTTTTAAATTAAAGCTTATTGATGCAAAGTATATCGCGTTAAACGCACTTTATCCATTTCATAAAGAAATTACGGAATTGCCAGACCGTTACAAAAATTGGCAAGTTCGTTGTGCTATCGAATTATATCGAAAAATGGGAGAAGAAGGGTATCTTTCTTATTCTGAAAATGGTTTGTCTTATACCATGAAAACAGACATGATTTCTGAATCATTAATGAATGAACTTATTCCGCGAGCTGGAGTGATTAAATGAGATGGGAAAAACCAATCTACATTGCAAAAAAAGTAAGTGGAACTGAAAAAGATATATATGGTAATTTAATTACTACTTATGAAGAACCTAAACTTTATTACTTCAATGTACAACCGATATCAAGTGAAGTTGACTTAATGGAATTTGGAGAAAAGGCAAAAATGATACAAAAGGCAGTTATACCGATTGCTTATCAAAATATATTCTCTGAAAACGATTTGGCATACTTAGATGGTGTAAAACCAAACGAAGAAAAAGTACATGGAGCAAATGCAAATTATCGTTTATATCCTCCAAGAAATGGGAATAAGGTCATCATTATATATTTTGAAAGGATAACGGGAAAATGATACAAATTACAAACGGACTTACACGAATTGAAGTTAGACCATCTGAGTTAGCTTCTTATTTAAAAATAGGTTGGAAGAAAGTTTATAATAAACCAATTGTTTCAAATAGAAGTACAGCAAGAAATGATGCAAATGCCAACAAAGAAACTTACAGTAGACCTAAGCGAAAAAAGTCTAAATAATTTAATCAAAGAAATTCAAAAATATGGTACGAATTTAGATAAAGGTATCAAAATCGGTGTAGAAGAAATTACCCATATGTTATATCAATCTATTCTTAGCAAGATGGCTCAATATAATTTACAAGACCATGAAAGTGAAGTACATGAAAATTATGATGAGAAAACAGAAATTGGTAAAGTTTATACCAATGATATTGTAGTAATTTTTCATGAATTTGGTACAGGTATCAAAGGAACCCAAGACGAATGGGCAAGTAGTTTTGATTATAATGTCAATCAAAGTGGAAAAGGAGAAATAGGTTGGGGATTTTATAACGAGAAACATGGGTATGGTGGAATCACACACGGTTTAACAACAAAACATATTTTTTATGAATCATTGTTAGAAATTCAAAAAGAAGTACCTAAGACAATTGGATTTACAATTGCAAAAAATACGGGAGCGATGTACTAATGTTAGAAAGTATTCAGAAACTTTATGATGAAATCACTTTGAATTTAAGAGAGTTTTTAAAAGATAATTCTACTTATAATCCAACAGTATATCAAGATACCCCTAAAGAGAAAGAATTTCCAATTGTAATTATTAAATTATTGCCATATACCGTTGATTATACAACCAAAAAATATACAGATGAAATGTATCATTATGGTTTAGAAATTAATATTTATTCTGTTCAAAAAGAAAATATTGCAAGGCAAACAATTGCTAATGAAATAACTGATCATATCGAAAGATTTTTTCATGAAGTCTATCGTATGTCAGTACAAGTATCTAAGAATGCACCAAATGAAGATACAAATGTTACAAGAAATATTGTACAAGCAACCTGTTTAATAGATACGAAATATAAGGATAAATTAGTGATTTATCCATCATAAATAGAAGAAAATTTTGAGGAGAAGAATGAAGCTTAATATACAAAGATTTGCAGAAATGACAGCACAATCTGATGTAGGAATTGTTCTTTATGTAAAGAAAGAAACTAAGTATGAAGAGTTACTCGAAATTAAGAGTGTACCAGCAAGTGGACAAGCTGGAGGTACGTTAGAAACAACGACTTTAAAAAGCCCAACAAAAACGTATATTCCTGATAGACCAGATACTGGGGATATGGACTACACTTACAACTACACAGAAGCTAATCATACAAAAGCTAAAGCTGTATGTGACGGTGCAGAACATGAGTTCTTAGTAAAATTCCAAGATGGTACTGGGTTTACATATCAAGGACAAGCTCAAACTTGGATTAACGAAGTTTCTGTTGGTAGTGTAGTAGAGGCTACTTTACATACTGTACCAAGTGTATCACCTGAAATTAAAACAAAATCAGAAGTAGATAGTTTACTACAAGCAGAATAATTTAGAAAAATATAAAGGAAGAGATTAAATGAATAAATGCAAAATAAATATCAATGAAAAAGATTACGAATTATGTCTTGTAAGAAATTCAGTAAAATGGCTAGAAAACAGAGGAATATCTCTTGTAGATATTGAAAAACGTCCCGTAACATTTATCGATGGAATGTGGACAGCTTTATTTGTAGCTAACTATGGCGATATGGGAGAACAAGAAGTATTAGACTTAAAGGATCAATATCGTGATGAAAACGGAGATGTAGGAGAAGTAATCGAGTTCGGAGTTAAAGAATATGGAGCTTTTCTCGATGCCCTAAACGGTACGAAATCAAAAGTGAAAGTGAAGAAAGCAGAGATAACAAAGGCTTAAGAGAAGAGCAAAAATATAAAAATTTAACTGAATATTTTGAGGATTTACTTCCTTTAGCAATACAGTACGGTATGTCACAAGATGAGTTTTGGAAGAAAGACCCAGACTTATTCTGGGCATACCGTTTTTCTTATTTTAATAAAAGAAAAGAAGAAGACTATAACGCATGGAATCAAGGACGTTATATGTTACATGCACTAACCGTTGCATTATCTAATGCTTTCTCAAAAAACAAAAAATTAGAGTACCCAAGCGTTCCGTATTGGGAACAAAGTAAAGAGCAACACGTGAGTTCTTTACAAGAAAGATTATTACAACGAGTACAACAAGTACAAGAGGTTATGAGGAGTAAGAATGAAGAATGAACTTTCGATAGAAGTCAAAACATACGCAGAACAAGCACAATCTAAATTACAAGAGCTTATTAAAGATGTCAAAAATCTTTCTAATAATGTTGGTGATAGTTCTAATAAAATTAATAACTATTCAAAGAAAATTAATACAAGTTTCAAATTAACTGGAGTCTATGTTGCAGCAAGAAAGGTTACCAAGACATTATTAGGTTTTATTGATGCCACAAATAATTATAGTGAATCATTGAATTTATTTAATGTAGTTATGGGTAATACTGGAGACGCGTTTAGTGAAGTTGGTAAACAAGCTACGGTATTCCAAAACAAAATGGCTGAGAATTTTGGAACCCAAAGAGCACAGACATTGACTTATCAAGCACTTTATCAATCTATGGCAGAAAACATGGGTATTGCATCTGATCAAGCTGAAATTATGTCTGAAAATACTACAAAATTAATTAATGACTTATCATCTTTATATAACAAGAGTGAATCAACCACAGCAGAGGCATTAAGAGCGGGTGTGTTTGCAGGGCAAACGAAACCTTTACGTGCTTTTGGACTTGATGTTACAGAAAAATCATTAACACCAGTATTAGATAGTATTGGTATTACTGATAGAACTGTAAGAGAATTAAGTCAAGCAGAAAAACAAATTTTAAGATATATTGCAGTATTGAGACAATCAAGTATAGCTCATGGAGACTGGGCAAATACGATTGAAAGTCCAAGTAACCAATTAAGAATATTCAAAAACCAATTAGTAGAAACATCTACGGCTTTAGGTGGTTTATTCCAAGGTGCTTTTGCTAAGATATTACCATATGCAAATGCAATATTAATGGTAGTCAAAGAGGTAGCAAATGCTCTTGCAGATATGTTTGGAATAGAGATAGAAGATTACAATAGTGGTATTGCATCTACCGAAGAATATTATGAAGATTTAGAAGATGGAATTGATGGTGCTACTGATGCAACTAAGAAATTAAAAAGAGAAACCCTATCTTTCGACCAAATTCATAATATTGATGATAAAGATACATCTGGTGGAGTAGGTTCACTTTCAGGTGGAATCGACCAAAGATTACTTGATGCAATAAATGGGTACGATAACGGTTTAGATAGAGTTAAAATGAAAGCCACTGAAATAAGAGATAATATTATGGAATGGCTTGGTTTTACAAAAGAAATAGATCCAATAACTGGTAAAGTTTCGTTTAAATATCAAGGAATGAAAACTACATTAAAAAATATGTGGAACTCATTTAAAGGATTATCAACACAAGGAAAAATATTAGTTGGCTTAGGTTTAGTAGCAGGAGCGACTAAACTTTGGAATACAGGCAAAAAATTAGTAACCACATTTGGAAGTAGTGGTTTAGGACAAGCACTTAAAAATTTGCTAACGCCTACAAAAAATTTGCTTAGTTGGGCAAAATTAGGAGTGCAAACCAATAAGAGTTTAACTTCTGGCTTAAAAGAAGGTATTCAGTCTTGGAGACAAGCAGAGGGGATTATCAGTTCTACCACAGGAAAATTAGATGGTTTTAAAGGTGCATTAAATGGTGCCAAAGATATACTGAAAGGATTAGCTATCAATGTCACAGGTTTAACAATTTTGCAAACCTCATTAGATGATGTTGCAAACTCAGGATGGAATTTATACAACACTTTAGGAACCGTAGCAGGAGGAGTTACTACTATAATTGGTGGTGTACAAGTCGGAGCAGTTTTTGGACCTTGGGGTGCAGCCATTGGAGGAGTTGTAGGAGCTTTTGAAGTTTTATATAAGACTATGGAAACCGTGACTCAAAAAAGTGACCCATTAAAAGAAAAAATTGAAGAACAAAAGTCAGTTGTTGATGAAGCATATCAATCATATATAAATTTTAGAAATGAACTTAACAATTCTTTTGAACAAACTGATGTGGAATTTGGTTATTATGAACGGTTAAAGGAAGAACTTAATAATATCATTGATGCAAATGGAACTATTAAACGAGGCTATGAAGAAAGAGCACAAGCAATTATAAATGAATTAAATGAAGCATTGGGATTAAATATTCAAATAGTAGATGGACATGTTCAGAAATGGAATGAAGTATCTGGTGCCATTGATAATGCTATTGAAAAAGAAAAAGCTTATGCTAAATTAGAAGTATTGAAAACCGCCGCACAAAATGCATATGGTGAAATAGAAAAGGCGCAAAATAAGGTTACTGAAGCTACTGATTTATATAATGAATCGATTGATGAATTAACAAGTAAATTAGAAGAAATGCATTCTAAAGAGGAAGGTTGGTCTTTGGCCACAGATACTTTAAAAGGCATGGCGGAGATGTATGGCATTACTAATGAAGAACTTATAAAGTATTATACTACTGGAGAAAAAGCAACAAGTATACAAAATGCTTTAAATGATGCTTATGAAAGTAATACTCGTAATTTAGAGGTGATTGGCAATTATATTAAAGATAATGTCGCGCATGTCAAAGAACAATCTGATACTTTAGCAGAAGCTAAGGCAACTTTAGATGGCTATAACGAAACTATCATGAATTGGGAGTATGCGACTGAATTAGCAACAAAAGGAAATTATGAAGCATTAAATACTTTCTTTGACCATGAAAGAAATTTACGAGGTAAAAATCTCGAAGAGCAAAAGGCTTATTGGGAAGAAATTAAAACAAATTCTCAGAAATCATTAGAATATATTAATTCTAATCAAGAAACATATGGTGCTCAAGAATACGAATATTTAAAACAAAAATATGAAGATGAGATAACCTTAGCGGATAAAAGTTTACAAGAAATTAATGATAGAAATTTACAATCATTAATAGAACAATCTAAATCTGTAGAGCAATTAACACCAGAAATAGTAGGAAAATGGCAAGAACTTGCTACTAAAAATCACAACGTATTTTTGGAAGAAATGGCAAAATTAACTCCAGAAGTGCAAGCAGAGTTACTTAATGTTAAAGACTTAGCAGAAGGTGACTTAAAAGAAGATATGATTACAACATTCGGAGAACTTGCTAAAGCTGATAAAAATAAGTTTATTGAAATGATTTCACTTATGCCAGAAGAGACAAAGCAAGCTTTATCTTCAAAAATGGCATCAGCAGGTTATGAAATTGGAGGATTATTTGAGTCAAATATTGAAAAAAGTGCAGAACAACTTGATGTTACTTCATCAGTAGAAAATGCAATTGAAAAAACTAAATCATCAGCAAATAATGGTTCGTTATGGAATAAAATTGGTTCTCTTGCTTCAGGAATATGGAGTGGAATTACTACAAGCTTAAGTATTCAAGCTAAAAGCGGAACGGGCTTAGCTGGTTTTGCTAATAATTTAATAACTTCTTTAAAATCTAAATTAGGAATCCACTCTCCATCTAAATTGGTAATTAATGCGAAGATTGGTGATTATTTATTCCAAGGTATAGAAAAAGGTATGGAAAACGAATTACCTCATATTCAAAGTACGGCTTTAAGTTTAGTTGATACCATTAAAGGTACTGTATATGACGGCATGGATAGTCTTAATTTAGAAATGGCGAAATTGCCAAATATTTCTACAGATATGACATCAGCATTTAATACACAAAGTATAAACGAACTTGATTTATCACCTATTGAAAGAGCTACTTATAATGGTATTGCAAGAGCTATTTCTGATTATGGATTAGTTCAAGTTGATGTAAATTCCACATATCAAGATGGAATGATCACAGATGTTGTGGTAAATAACGTAAAAGAGACAATAAGAAGAACGGGCTATAATCCGTTTGAAGAAGGAGTTTAATGATAACATCACCTGAAACATTTTATTCAAGAGGAAACAAATTTAACTTAGTTGCAGGAGCAATTACACAAGAAGTTAAAATAAACGGTAAAGATGTATCAAAATATATTGCTCCTTCTGGTTGCTCTGTTGGATGGTATGATGTTTCCAAAAATAGTGGACGTGAAAATCAAAATGCCAATGGAACAATGATATTAAATGTAATTAACAATAAATACAGATTAGATATAACAACACGTTATTTATCATCAAGTGAATTTATAGATTTCTTTAGTGAAATTAGAAAAGCACCAAAAATGACAGTAGAGTTTTATAATCCTTTTACTGGTGAAATGGAATTGATTGATGTTTATCGTGGAGATAGACAAGCAAATCCCTATGGACCTTACAGAGACGAATATTTATACAATGGGACAACAATTGCACTCATTGAATTATAAGAGGTTGAATGACAGATAGATTTAAAGAAAAATGTAATGAAAGTGCGAATTGTGATAGACTTGGTAAAATTATTTATGAAGAAAATGAGATACGTTATGATGGTAATTTAGCAAGCCTAGAGTTAGTAGAAGATTGTTATGTAAATGGGACTATTATTGGTACTACAAATACTAAAGGAATAACGATAAATACAATCGGTAGTGAAACTTTATACGAGAAAGAAATACAAGCTCAAATTGGTATAAAATACGACGATACAGACGAGGAATATATTAATTTAGGTAAATATACCATAGATAAGCCAAGTGCCACAGAAACGGCTAATTTAGGGCAATATAAGGGGTATGATTATTTAGATAAATTAAATGCTGATTATAAGTGTTCTTATACTGATTTTGATAGTATTACTGTAGCAGATATATTGCAAGATTTATGTAATCAATGTGGTCTTGAAATAACAAGTTTAGAGTTTGAAAATAACGACTTTCCTGTATCTGGAAATATCTTTGAAAATTATAAATGCAAAGATGTTCTAAGTGATATATTGGAACTTGCAAGTTCTTTTGGAACGATTGATAAAGAAACCAATAAATTAACTTTTAAGCAATTAGGAAAAGAATCTGTAGTTACTTTAACGAAAGATAATTATTCTGTATTAACTAAAAATCAAGTTTATGGACCTATTAATTCATTTACTGTTAAGGAAAGCCAAATTGAAGGCGAAAATATAAGTATACAAGATGATGAAAGTATTGAAACTCATGGGGAAAATATGTTTGCAATCGTAGACAATATGTTTTGCTATACACCAGAGCTTAGAAAACGTGCTTTAGATAGCATTTGGAAGAACATAAAAGGTCTTACTTATGTTGATTGTAGAATAGAAAGTTATACAGGTCTTCCATACTTAAATGCTGGGGATAAAATTACAGTAGAAGATGATGATGGAAATTTCTTTGACACCTATGTGTTAAAACATACTTTTACTTATGATGGTACTTTTAAAAGTGTTATTGAAAGTCCAGCTTTAACCAAACAACAAAATGCAATTAAAAGTGATGTGTCATTAAGAGAAAAGCTAAATCAAACTGTGATAAATGTTTATAAAGATAAAAAACAAATTGAAGCTTTAGTAACAGAAAGTTCGGAAACTACCGAAAAACTAACTAAGTTTGAGATGGATTTAGATAGCATAAAACAACAAGTTTCGGAAATTGATGATTTTACCAAAGACGGTGAAACAATCGATGGTAATTTGAATTTAAACGATATTGGAAATGGATATCTTTTGAACCTTAAAATTAGACCTAAAGATGAACATGTCGCACCTACGTTTCCAAACTTCACAATATATCCTGGAGAATCTACATTTACTCGTGATGGACTTAGCATCGTAAGAATCAAAAACCTTACAACAGGGAGTTTTACAGATTATGAAATACCAGTTGATTTGTATTACAAAGATGAGAATACGTTTGATGTTTTAGAATATCAATACGGAAGTGATAAATGCACTGTTACCAAGAAATTAAAAATGGTAGATGGTGTGTTAACAGAAATGGAAAGCCCAGTTTCAACTGAGTATGATTTTCCTGTTATAGATACTACAGACGGAACTTATTCAATATCATTATTAAATTACGACCAAGCTTATATTTATGCAAAGATGATTGGAAAAAACGACTTTTCAGATACTTTTGCATTAAAAAGAGAACTTAGTAGTGCAATCACACAAACTAAAGAGTACATTCAAACAGAAGTTAAAAATCTTTCTACACAAGTAAATGGTGATATTGAAAATCTAAGTTCATCCATTACTCAGACAGCCGAAAAAATAGAAAGTGATGTTAGTAGTTACAAAAAAACAATTGACGGTGAAATCACTGAATTAAATAGTAAAATCACACAAACTGCAAGTTCATTCACAACAGAAATTAATAATCATAAAAAAGCTGTAGATGGTGAGATATCAGATTTGGATTCCAAAATCACTCAGACCGCAAATTCTATCACAAGTGACGTAAACTCAAAGATACAAGGTGTAAATGGTGATATTGAAGAACTTTCTTCAAAGATAGAACAAACGGCAACTTCAATTACTAATAGTGTAAACGGACAAATTAAAGATATAAATGGAAATATAACAAATCTAAGTGCATCTTTAGAATTAAAACTAAATACAAAAGACTTGTGCAGTGAGTTAAATGCAAGTGCAGATAAAATTACCTTTAAATCCAATCGCTTTAGTTGGACATCAACAAATAGTTCCATGAGTGAAGATGGAACATTGAAAGCATCTAATGTTGATTTAAGTGGAAAAATAACAGCAACAAGTGGAAGTATTGGTGGTTTTGGTTTAACCTCCAATTCATTTACAGCACAAATAAATTACACGTTTCCAACGATTACCGATTCTGATATGAATAAAATAAGACAATATTTATTAGGAACGGGAAGTCTTACTCCAGATGAAAAAACAAAATATGATTTCAATGGCGACGGTAAAATTGATAGTTGGGATTTACAAGTGGCTAATCAATTAAAAGCAGGAGTGATTCCATATAATTTTGTTGGAAATTTTAAACTTAACACAAATGATCCAAAAGAGACGATAACTTTAACTTCAAACAGTGGAATTTTTGATACTAAAATTGGTTTAATACACGGTGTCTCTAGTAAAATTGGAAACTTTACCAATTTAACTTGTTCTAACTTAAATTGTAGCAGTATCAGTATGTTATCAAACATTAGCAATATGTCTATTGTAACAGGCTCTAAAAATTATTTAGAAGTTCGAGATAGTAGTAATGCTTGGGGAATTGATATGTGGGCATCTGATAAACGTTTGAAAGAAAATATAAAGGAATCTGTGTATAATGCGCTAGAAAAAATATTAGCAATTGAACACAAAGAATTTGACTATAAAAATGGTGGACATGTAAAAATCGGATATATCGCAGATGAACTGGAAATCATAGATCCTGATTTTATATTTGAAGTTGGAGAAGAAAAAATGAAGCAACCTCAAATTTCAACAATTATTCCAGTAATTACGAAAGCAATTCAAGAACAAGAACAAGAAATTTTAAAGTTACGCGAAGAACTATTGATTTTGAAAAAGGATGTGTAGAAGAATATGAAAAAAAGAATAACAATTGCATTTGTCTTAAGCTTGATTATCAATTTATTTTTACTATACCAATTTTTTAAGATAAATCCTAATGACGTTAATAAAGATGGAATAGTAAATTCTAAGGACTTGTTAGATTTAAAAATATATCTTATAAAGGAGATTGAGAAGAATGGATAAACCAGTGATTTTAGAAATCAAGGAAATAGAAGATAAAATCATACAGATTTTAAATGAATATGATGTTCCTGCTTTTTTCTTAGTTAGAAGCTTAAAAAACATCTTGAACGAATTAGAGAAAAAAGAAAATTACGAACTTCAATATTTAAAGGAAAAGCAAGAACAAGATGAAAAGAACCAGAAAAAAGATGAATTAATGAAAAAGGAGGTTAAGAAGTAATGGATGATGAGTTAGTTGTTTTTGAAGACTTGCCAAGTAGAAAAACACCGTTAAATGCTAGTAACTTGAATCATAATTTTGATACATTCAAAAAACAAATCAAGACAGAAGCAGGTAAAATCGATAATACTTTGCAAGAAATCGAAACAGCCAAGGAAACACTTCAAAATGAAATTACCACGAATAATCAACAGTTAACTACTCAAATTACACAAGCAACAGAACAATTGGAAACAGACATCGAAACAAAGATTACAGATGCCACAACAAACTTAGAGAGTCAAATCGAAAAGAATAAACAAGACTTGGAAACACAAATCGGAGAACAAATTGCGAAGATTACAACGTTATCAATTGAAATTGTAACGGAACTTCCAACACAAGATATTAGTAAGACGACAATTTACTTAATTAAACCGGGAAACTTGCCACAAGATATGGTAATTAATTCACTTCCAAAGAAAATTGTTAGAGATGAATTAGTAATATCACCACTTGATGTAAATGCAATCGCACAGATATCTGTTTCAGAGGAAGATTTTTACTTTGCATGTTTCTATGTCAACAACGATTGGGTAGTCGTTGGTTCAACAAAAACGGATTTAAGTGATTATGCGAAAAAATCAGAAATTCCAAAAAAGGTATCGGATTTAAGTAACGACCTGAGTTTTTTACAAAGTAGTTCAAGCAATTACATAAAAAGTTTGAAGATATCTGGGAAAACAATCACTTATACTACGGGAGCTGGCACAACAGGAACATTAACAACACAAGACACAACTTATAGTGTTGCAACTACATCTTCTGATGGATTAATGAGTTCAACGGATAAATCTAAGTTAAACGATATAGCAAGCGGTGCGAATAACTATTCTTTACCAACCGCATCATCAACAACAAAAGGTGGAATCATGGTAGGGGATGGCTTAACTATCAGCGGTGGAAAGTTAAGTACAGAATTGACTTATGAAGTAGTATCAACATGGTAATAGAAAAAAATGAAAGGAATGAAAAAATGAAATTAGTAAAATATTTTAGGGGGGGGGGTTGCTACTTGTAAAAGTTGCAACTCACTTCCAAAGAATCTTCAAAGATTGGAGGTTCAATTATAAGTTAGGTGGTTTTAGTGTCTAGAGCATTGAAACTAAAAAATAATGATTATTGGGATAGCAAATGTATAGTATATAATAAGCAAACATTATATGATTTATTGAGCCCTGTTCGTCATAATTTAACGATTGCTTCCAAAAATATAAATTCAGGCAATGCCTGTTATTATCAAATGGGAAAAATGGTTATATTATGTATTAATGCTTTACAGTTTAGTAAGGAAACTAATACTCATCAAGAAGTTTTAATTTCAGGCCTTCCAGCGCCTAAAAGTGATGCATCTTTTATGTTAGTTAGCGAACAGAATAATCTTGGAAGAGTAAATATAATGTCAAGTAATCTTGTGATTTGGTATTCCACTTTTAAAGCAGAACTATACAATGGACAATATGTGTATATAACAACATAATCACTATCCAATAATTATTAACTTATAATAAAATGAAATGAGTAAATCGATAAAACTTAAAAATAATACTTATATAGACAGCACAGGAGTAGCACATAATAAAAAAACACTTTCTAAAATGATAACAGACGTAAACGGTGGAACAGATGGCGGAATATGTACAAAAAGAATCGTTTATTCTTGCAATTTGAATGATTTAGCAAGTTATGGGAGTGGACTTTATCTTGCTTATGCTCCTTGTAAAAATTCTCCGAGAGACAGCGATACAGGCTTACACTGGGCTGTTTTACAAATTAATTACGCTGCTAATTTTTGTATTCAAATGGCGTTTAACATCCATTCACAAAAAGGAATTTATTATCGCAGAGATGTGGATGGCGCTTGGGAGAGCTGGCAAACAATTTTATAAGTATTATTTAAAGCAACTTTTTGTAGCGAATTTATGAAAAATATCAAAAAAATCTTTAGGGGGGGGCAGACAGTTACAAATAAAATTGTCTACTTCTCTTCTAAAAGTATCTCCAATGGAAGGAGGTACAAATAAGTTAGTAGGTGATTTGCTTGAGTAAGTCGCTGAAATTAAAAAATAATAATTATTGGGACAGTAAAGGGATAGCACATAATAAAGTATTACTTAGTGATATCTTAAACTATTCAACAAATGAAAAGAAAATTGGAACATGGATAGATGGGAAACCAGTTTATGAAAAAACAGCTTCTATCACAATGACGAAAAAAAATGAACATGTACAAGGTGATTTTGTGGCATCAAACATAAAATATGGTACAATTTTACACGTTTTTACCAGTGTAACATTAAGTGTTTCTTTGTACAATATGCTTGACTCAAATGTTTTAAATAATCTTTACGTTGAGAATACACCGGGAAGAGCCAGTAGAGGATATTTATGTGGTTTCACAGCCAGAGATGACATGTTAAATGTACCTATTTATGCAGTGGTCCTTTATACAAAAACAACAGACTAATAATTATTAACTAACTTATTAGAAAAGAAATGAGTAAATCTATACAATTCAAAGACCATAGTGGTAATAAAATATATCCAATTTCTTGCGAGACTGGAAGTAATTCAAACGGGAACTATATTAAGTTTGCGGATGGAACACTGATATGTTATCACAAAAATTATTTTTATCTTGATTTTAATGAAAAAATTAGTGATGAATGGTATCGGTCGAGTTTAACTAATCCTTTTACTTTTCCAGTTGCTTTTATTGATTATCCAGTTGTTCAACTGGGTGGAATTTCAAGCGGGGAAGAAAATATGACAATTGTATCAAACGTCATAAGAAATTTGAAAGGAATCCAAACAATTAAATTTGTAAGACAAGCTGCTGCAATGCAAAGTATGCAAACAATTGGATATATAGCCATAGGTCGATGGAAGTAGACAATTATGTAACTAATTATTATGAATCAATTAGTTCAATTAAAAAATGAAAATGGGAATATGTATCCTGTAAGCGATGTGTATTCTACAAAAGAGCAAATAGTTGGAACTTGGATAGACAACAAACCAATTTACAGAAAAGTAATTAATTTTACATTTGATACTGACATTACTAAAGATTATGTAATTGGCAATATTCCAAATTTCGAAAGAATAATAAGACTTGAGGGCTTTTTTTGGGAGGCAGTTGGTTGGGTTTATAAATTTCCTTTTGGAAATGAAAAAGAATATATTTTTGTGTATGTAAAATCTAATGGAGAGATTTATGAACGTACAAACTACACTTTTCCTGGAGGAAAACCAGCAATTTTGATTGTAGAATACACCAAAAAATAGAAAGGAATGATTATTACGACAATAACGTGGGAATTAATTCTAGGAATTGCTGGAGGTATTGTAGTAATTTATAATGCTTCCAAAGTGATTCTAGGGGCTATAAGTCCCATTACAAAAATTAAGGATAAAATAAATAAGCATGATGAATTATTAGACAATGACAATAAACGATTAAATTCAATCGAAAAGACAAATCAAATGATGTGTAAATCTATGCTAGCATTACTGGATCACGAAATAACAGGAAATAGTATAGAAAAATTAAAGAAAGTAAAAACAGAAATGCAAGATTTCTTAGTAGAAAGGTAAATATGAAAGAATTTGTTAAAGCATTAATCAATTTATTAAAAGTAAAAAGCTTAATGACAATCGCTGTGATGGTGGTGTTTGTTGTGTTATCTCTTAATGACAAAATAGACCCAGCACTAACAGCTAGTGTCATTACAGCAGTTATAACCTATTATTTTACGAAAGCGGAGAAGGGAGAAAAGTAGTATGGAAGAAAATAAACAAGTAATTGAGGTTGAGTACAACAAAGATTTAGTTGAAGAATACAAAAACAATTACATCATGGAAGAGGAAGGTATTGGAGCTGATGAAGTTGAACCATACGGAGCACAAACAACATTTGAATCTGAAGAAGATTTCAATGATATTTATGGTGAAGGATGTGAAATAGAACATGAATCTTAATTTAAGAAGAACGAGACCAACAAGTGGTAATAAATATTATAATTCAAAAAGCAAAGGTGGCTATTCTACTTGTATAGTAGGAAAACCAACTGATAGTCAATGTAATGTCTTATCTAACTGTGTCGGTAATGCTTGTGCAGGTTTTAATGAAGAACACAATTTTGGATATGAAAAATATCATTTGAATTGTAATGCAGAAAACTTTATCGAAAGAGCGATTGCTATGGGATTATCTGTTGTGCAAAACCCTGTTCCTGGCGGAATTATGGTGTGGCAAAAAGGTGCTACATTATCTGGTTCAGATGGAGCTGGGCATGTTGAAGTGGTTTTGGATATATTAGAAAGAGATTCCAACGGAAAACCAACTAAAATTAGAAATCATTCATCTGGTTATGGAAATTCAAATCCTTGGTGGACAAATATAAGAAGTATTGGGAATGGAAACTGGGGTTGTAATTCACCTTTTAAATACAGAGGTTGTATTGCACCCGAAGGCTATATACCAGAACCAGTAGTTCCTACACCAACTCCAATACCACAACCAACTCCTACACCATCTAAAACAATTGATGAACTTGCAAAAGAAGTAATCAATGGCAAATGGGGTAACGGAGATGAAAGAAAGAATCGCCTTACCAGTGCAGGATATGATTACAATGCAGTTCAAAAAAGAGTCAATGAGATTTTAAAAGGAACATCCACACAAACTTTTAAAGTCGGAGATACAGTGGTTCCAACAAGATTGAACAATTATAATGGTGTGAAGTTAACTCAATATGATAAATCATACCAAATCACTAAAATCGATGGTGATAGAGTAGTTTTAGCAGCCAATCGAAATGGTAAGCTTGTCACATGGGCAGCCATAAATATCAAAGACATTAAAAAAATAGGATAATCTTCAAATCGAGGTTATCCTTTTATCTTCGTTGAATAATAATTTCAACATTGAATTTTTTAGCCACGTCTTTAAAAAATTGCATATTATAATTTACAATTCCACTCTCATAATCTTCAATAGTTCTTGTTGATTTTCCCATTTTCTCGGCAAATTCTTTTTGAGTCAAATTTGTAGATTGTCGGATAATTTTTAAAATTTCACCCTTATTATAGTCATTGGCTCTAAACTTCATACTACTACTACCACCAATTCTGAAATTAGTTTAACAAGAAATTGATAAATTATTCCATAAACCACAGGGAAACTGTGGAAATTATTTTTATAATGTGTTATTCTATAAACAAGAAAGGAGCTATTGGATATGATAAAGATTTCAATTATCTTTGCAATTATTGCTATAGTAGTATTAGTTATACAAGCTTGTATTACAAGCACTAATGAAAAATCAGAACAAGAAAAATATAAACAAGGGGAAATGACAAAAGAAGAAGAAAAAGAATATTTACAAAAGGTCGAAAGAAAAAAACAAGAGGCTATTAATCAGGCGAATAGAAAAACAATTGTAAAGACAATGATAGTTGGAAGTTCAACAGATTCACGTAAAAAAGTTGGCAGTTCAGTTGCAAGAGGATTAGTGGGAGGTGCATTACTTGGACCGGTCGGTGCTATAGCAGGAGCAACTACTGGAAAGAACAAAGTAAATAACACAACTACTTTTTTAGTACAATATAAAGATGGACATAAGGAAACTGTTACGGTTGATAATAGTTCAGCTAAATTTAATGAATTATGTAAATATTTGGATATGTAGCTTGTAAAAATGAAAAGAGGAAATAAATGAAAAAAATATTTTGCTTATTGACTTTAATTATATTTTGCTGTGGTTGCGAATCAAGTACGAATAAAGAGTTATTAGTTAATAATACATGGGTATCTCAAAAGAATCAATTTGGAGCTTACTACGAATCATTAAGTTTTGATACGGATGGTACCTTTTCATATTATGTAAAGGAAAATTCAATCAATTATACTAATATCTATGGAAAATACAAATTAAAGGGTGATATTATTGAATTATACGATATAAAAATTAATGAATATTTATCTAATTCTTCAGATAATCCAACTTTTCCAAAAGAAAAATATATGGTGAATTTTAATACTATGAAAATATGTGAAAGAGATTATGGGAGTGAATGTTCTAATCCGTTTGTTACAGATAAATAAAATAGTCCGAACATTTGGACTGTTTTTTCATGGACTTTTTTAGTGATTTATGCTACAATATTCTTGTAGAAAGGAAGGCATATTAATAGATGGAGTAGAGAGGAGTTAAAATTAGAATATGCCAAAAAAATCATCAAAGAATTTACCAATTTATGAATATGATAAGAAAGTGAATGGACAGACTCGTTATTACATTAGACCTTATGTAAATGGAAAACAGACTACTTACAGATTAGATGAAAATGGAAATATGTGGCTTGGACGTGATGGATATCAGCAAGCATGCAGTTATTATGGAGAAATCTCTTCAAAAAAAGATACGTTATCATATGATCCAAATACTTATTTTACAGAAGTGATTGATAAAACCATCGAAGAAACAAAGAAAAGTTGCAAATATTCATCTTACTATACTTTTAAAAATGATGTCAACAACCATATAAAACCTTTTTTTCAGAAGTATCGCTTAAAAGATTTAAATAGTCAAATATTTTGCAAGTGGCATGATTATATATTAAACAAACAATTGTCGAGAGAAACGTGTAACAAATTGCATATATGGCTATCGAAAATCTGTGAAGTATCTATTAAATTTTTTGGAATGGATAGCAATTATGAACGACAAGTAGGAACATTTGAAAAAAGTGTCGATGAAAGAGAAATGATTACCGACGAAAACGAGCATATCAGATATATTACTTTGGAACAATTTAATGAATTTATAAGTAATGTTGATGATTTCATGTGGAATACATTTTTTACATTTTTATTCTATACTGGAATGCGTAAAGGTGAAGTTCTTGCACTTACATGGGAAGATATCGATTTAGTTAATAAAAAAATATCAGTAACCAAAACATTGTCACGTGAGATTGTAGATGGAAAGAAAAAATCTACAAGCACAAAAACAGGTGAAACAAGAATAGTCGATATTTCTAAAATATTGTTGGAGCAGTTACAAAAGTATTATCAGTATGTTAATCCTAAACAAAATGAATATGTTTTTGGCGGAGAGGAGCCACTTGCTTTATCAACCATTGATAGATACAAACAACATTATTTTAGTTTATGTAACGTACCAGAAATAACAATTCATGAATTTCGCCATTCTCATGTGTCTATGTTAATTAATGAGGCTGTAAAAAGAAATATGGATGTAGGAGCATTTTTTGTAATGATGTCTGAACGAATGGGACATACAATTGAAGTTATGCAAGAAACTTATATGCACTTATTTCCAGATGTTCAAGCACCTATCGTTGATATGCTAGATAGTCTATAAAAGTTCAATTTAAGACCAAAACAAGACCAGAGCAAAATAAAAACCCCGTAAATACGAGGATTATTTGCTCATGGTGCTGAAGACAGGATTCGAACCTGCGACCTACGCGTTACGAGGGCGTT
>CANRMZ010000001.1 GCA_947631885.1 uncultured Bacilli bacterium | reverse complement strand
AGTTTGTCGCGAGTAAAGAATAACCAATTGACATGATGGATATGCCAATTAAGAAAAAGAGAAGAAGGATGTATTTTGTTTTTTTCATCTCTTTTGTCTTCTTTCTTTTTTGAACTCTAGAATTCCTAATATAGTTTATGCAACCTCTTTTTTGAGGTGTCAAAAAATAAAGAAAATTTGCAATATTTTTAAAAGTATGTGATATACTATTCTCGTATTTAGGAGGTATTATTATGTTTTTTAAAAAGAAAGATTATAAAGAATATGAATTTGAAACTGAACTCGAAGATCATCCAATTGGAAATCAAACAATTTATCGACTTCATTATGTTCAATATCATAGAGCAGGGGAGACACATTTTGTTGGAGTCATTAACTGGCCATTTGAACCATTTGCTTTTCCAGAAGGAATGAGTAGGGAAGATGGATTTAAAGTTTTATCTTATTTAACAGACTATATTGAAAAAGAGCTTTGTTTAGAACCTTGTTCTTATCAAAGTGTCGCGGCACTTAATAATGTTTTAAATTTACAAAGATTAGGATTTCAAAAAATGGATAAGAATCAAGTAAATGAAGAAGATGTTTTAAGTTTATATACTGTAGATGGTCGTCAATTACTCTTTAAAAAAAGCAAACATTATGAAAAATATTTTGAATGGTACAGAGAAGGGATTCCTTTTGAAGAAGTAAAATCTATTTATGATAAATGTCATATTGATTTTTATGATTTAGTAAGAAATCCAGAAGAAAATGATAATGATATTCAGTTAGTAAGAAAACAATAAAATAGAAATTTGTACGTAAAAAAATAAAAACCCCGTAAATACGAGGGTTATTCACTCATGGTGCTGAAGACAGGAGACAACATATCGTCAAGAAAAACTTTCTAAATATTTATAAATTACTTGAAATCAAGCATTTTGTACTACATCGTCAAGAAAAAATTTTCATAAAAAAATAGCAATTATTGACGAAAACAAGACCACGAATAAGACCAGAAACAGGGGGTTATACGAACTGGTATTAGGCTCCATCTATTATTTTCCTTTTTACAAAAAAATATCACATATCTCGAACAAATGTTTACTATTTTGGAAAATTATGGTAAAATTAATTCAATGAGATGGTAGCGGTGATTAGAAAGGGAAGTAGCTATGACAGATGATGAAATTAAATACTTGTGTTATATAACAAAAAAATATGATATGCGTAAAATTTTTTTTACGGTTTTAGAATACTTTAGTGAAAGAAAATAAATAAGAAGATGAATCATTCATCTTCTTTGCTTTTAAGCATTTCTATAATTTTTAATGCTTTTTTTAGATCACTTTTTTTAACATTTTTTATCATTTGTTTCATTTCTTCAATTTCTTTTTCATTATCATCTGTATAATCTAATAAATAGTCAATGCTCACAGTAAAGTAATCAGCAATTTCTTTTAATTTATCAAAAGTAGGTTCACCACGATTATTTTCCCAATTTGATATAGTGCTTGTTTGAACATTAAGGTTCTTTGCTAATTGAGATTGACTTAATCCGTCTTGTTCTCTTAAATATTTTAATTTATATCCAAACATAAAAATTCTCCTTTGATTACAATAATTTTAACACAAAATTTTTAAAAATAAAACACTTGTAAAAAAATGAAAAATAAATATTGACAATTACAAAAAAATAAGATATATTTATAATGCAGAGAGGCAAAAAAAAAGAATATCAATAAGTTTTGACCGACTTTGATATTCCTAAGACAATCTCTCTACAAAGACAATCGACTCTGTAGAATGAAGTAAACAGGAGATTACCTCTTGGTAATATTAATATTAATTAAAGACACTTTAATAAAAATATCTCTAATATGAATATTAAAGCCATGAAGTATTTTCTCCAAAAAGTCAAAAAGCTTTGACATTATTTTCCTTTCCTAAAAGGAATAAATGAAAGAATTTTAACTACTACAAAATAATCTTTTGTAGCAATAAAATTATAGCATTACAGAGCCTGATTTGTCAAATCGGGTTTTTATATACCCTTAAATATGAATAGAAAGGGGTAAAAATGAACAACGGCGAACATCTCAATATTGACTTCATTTACTACCAAGAATTAGGTAAAAAATTATCACAAGCAAGATTATCGTCAAGAAAAAGTTTATCACAAGTGGCGAAGAAAATAGGCGTAACTAAACAATCATTAGATTTGTGGGAACTTGGCAAGGTGAGAATCAAGAAAAAATATTTTGATAAATTGTGTGATATTTATAATTTAAAAGGTACAGTTGAAGTTCAAGTAAATTTAAGGTGATTTATGAAAGTTATTAAAACGATACCATATGATGCAATCATTGGAAGCATAAGAAGATTAGAATTAATTTATTTCAGATATGATATTTTATGCGATGCAGACAAAAGACAAATTTTAGTTGTAGAAAGGTAGAAATACGGAAAATATGAAAGAGCCAAATTACTATGCAATCATTCCAGCAAATGTTAGGTATGATACAAGATTAAAACCAAATGAAAAATTGCTTTTTGGAGAAATTATGGCACTTAGTCAAAAGAACGGATATTGTTATGCAACAAATAGATATTTTGCAAATTTATATGATGTTAAAATTGAGACTATTTCCAGATGGATAAATCATTTAAAAAAACTTGGATATATTGAAAGCAATATTACTCAAAATGAAGATAACAGCATTGATAAAAGAGTAATAATACCTATTGTCGAAAAAATCAATACCGTATTGATTGAAACGTCAATCCCCCCTTGTGAAAATAATCAAGCCCCTATTGATAAAAAAGTCAAAGAGAATAATATAAAAGATAATAATACAAGAGAGAATATATATAGTGACCAAAACCAAAAAAAGTTTTCCAAACCAACAATAGAAGAACTAAAAAAATATTGTGAAGAAAATTCTTTAAAAGTTGATTGTGATTATTTCTATGATTATTATGAGTCAAATGGTTGGGTTGTTAGTAAATCAAAAATGAAAGATTGGAAAGCAACACTAAGAAATTGGAACAGAAGAAACTTTGCTAATCAAAAAGAAGTAAAATCAGAAACTCTTCAAGAAGATGAAAATGGATATGTAAAATATGGAATTGATGGTGGTATATTATGGGGTTATAGAGCAGACGGTAAGAGATTCTATATTAGAAAAGTAGAAGAAAATGACACAACAGGAAATAGAGAATGAAAAAATCTTATTAGGTTTATTATTTAACTATCAAGATGTATGCTTTGACATATTGCAAATAAAACCATTTTATCTTCAAAAACAATTACATCAGCACATATTAGATTCATTCATTAAAAGTTATGAGAATGACAAGACTATTACTCTAGGAAAGCTGTCTAATTACAACAAAGATGTTACTATTGATACAATATGTGACATTATAGATGACGAGTATTTACCAGTCACACAAATAAGACAACATTTTATGAATTATCAATGTTTAATTTTAGACTCTTATAAAAAAGTTGTTATTAATGACTTAACAAAAAAATTAAATGCTGGAACAATAATGATGGATGATTATCTTAAAAAAATGGCTAAAATCAAAGAAATCAAAATTAAAACCGAAACCTTACCATTAACAAAAGAAGAAATTGAAGAAAACATATCTTCGAAAGAAAAAAGTATTCATTTAAAATCTTTCAAACATTTAGATGATTTATTGCATCTTGTACAAGGAGATTTCTTAATGATTGGAGCATCTACTGGAGTTGGGAAAAGTGGCTTGCTTCTAAATTTTATGAATGACTTGATGGAAAATTATCAGTGCATTTATTTCAATATGGAAATGAGTAAGACAACAATTTATAAAAGAATTTTATCTATTAAAAGTGGTATTCCTTTAGAACAAATTGAACCGAGTGGGAGAGAGTATTACGATAAAGAATACATTACCGAAAATGTAAATAAAGCTATTGCAGAGATTGTTAAGAATCGTATTGTCGTAGAGCATAAAGCAACGGACATTGAAGAAATCAAAAAAGTATTGCAATCAACTAAGAATGATGAAAAACATACTATTGTGTTTTTAGACCATATCGGACTTATACGATGTAGTACAGGAAAATCGCAATATGAACAAATGACAGAAATAGCAAAACAACTTAGACAATTATGTTTAGACTTTGATTGTACGATTATATCAGCATGTCAGTTGAATAGAGCTTCTTATAATGCTGAAGAACTTAGCTTATCGATGTTAAAAGATAGTGGGGAGTTAGAAAACAGTAGTAGTAAAGTTATTCTTTTATATCGTGATAAGAGGGATAAGGAAGTAAATCCTGAAACAAAAAGTCCAAAAATGAATTTGGAAATTGTAAAAAATAGAGATGGCATACTTGGAAATGTTACTTGTATCTATCACAAGGAAAAGCAAGTATTTGAGGAAGTGAATTAAAGAAAAATGGAAGAACCAGAAAATGTCATGACGGATAAAGAATTTGATGAATACATGGACGAATATGTCGAAGACGATTATTTTCCCATCTTAGATGAAGATGACGAAATGACATTGGAAGAGTTAGAAGAATTTATGAAAGGAGAAGTCTTAGATGACGAAAGAGGAACAAATTTATGATTATCTATGCAAATATTGTGTTGGCAAAGATAATCGTGTGAAAAACTATGAATTAAGAAAAAAGTTCAATGTACTTGGCGATAAATCTTTAAGAAAATTTATTGAGAATATAAGACTCAACTCAGATATGAAAGAAATTGTTGCAAGTATAGCTGGACGAGATGGGGGATATTGGATTGCAAATTCTAAAGAGGATTGTGAGGAAACAATCAATCACTTAGAAAATAGAGCAAGAATGATGGTGGAATTATCAGAAGTGATACAAGGAAAGATGGAGAGAAAATATGAAAATTAGAAATTTTTTTAAAAGCAAAAACGAATTACAACAAAGAATTAAGGAATTGAATACAAAAGTTTTGGAACTTGAAGAAGACATTGATTTGAGAAATACTAAAATCAAAGAGTTAGAATCTCAATTAGAATTAGAAAAATTTGAAAAAGAATCATTTAAAAGTGATTATGAGAAAGAAAAAGCGAAAGTAAAAGATTTAAAAAAGAAAATGAAAGGAACAAAATAATTATGGAATTTAGTAAAGAAAATATTAAACCAGGAATGAAAGTTAAAATAAAAAATAGACGTGGTGAAGGTTGGAATTACTTTGGAGAAATGGATTATTTAATGGGAACAATTGTGAAAGTACAAGATATTTTTACCAATGGCTTTTATGTTAAAAGAAAATATGGAGATAATGTTTGGTTTTTAAATTATGATGATATAGAAAACATTGTTTATGACCATTTTACAAAAGCTTATTTACAAGAAGGAGATATTGTAACAGATGGAGAAGGAGATATTTCTGTGTATCACAATGGCAGATTAATTGGCAATACTGTTGGTTTATACGGCTTAGATGATAATTTAAAAGATGGCGATGGATGTAGTCAAAATGACATAGTCAAAGTAGAACGTCCCGTTAAGTTGGAAACCATATGGGAAAGACAGGAAAGTGAAACAGTAGAAATGACTGTTGAAGAATTAGAAGAAAAGCTCGGTATAGAAAAAGGTAAATTAAGAGTTAGAGGAGAAAAAAATGAATCTTAATTTTAGAAAATTAAAGGCTGACGAAATCGATGTAAGAGTTGGAACGGTTGGCAAAAATAATGCGTATATAACTTTATTACTTTATAAGAATGCTAGAGTTGATATGGATATTCTTGACGAAACTGTTGGAAAAGGAAATTGGCAAAGAGATCATAAAGAGTTAAAAGGCAACTTATATGCAGGAGTTTCTATATACAATGAAGACATTAGACAATGGGTTACTAAATGGGATGCTGGTAAGGAAAGCAATACAGAAGCTGAAAAAGGCGAAGCAAGTGATTCCTTTAAACGGGCTTGTGTCAATTGGGGTATTGGTAGAGAATTATATACATCACCACAAATATTCTTATCTGGAAAAGCAGATGAATTAAAAAAAGAACGTTATAGCGTAAAATCCATAGAATATGAAAATAACAATATTAAATCTTTATCAATCATTGATTCCAAAGGAAATGTTGTATATGAATATCCTAAAAGCAAGACAACAAAAAAATCTAATGTCACATCATTAGCAACAAAAGAACAAGTTGATAAAATTAGTGAATTATTGCTTTTACGAGGAATATTCGATGATAAAAGACAAGCTTTACTTGATAAATTAAAAGTTACAAAATTAGAAGAATTAACAACAGAGAAAGCACAATCTTTAATTAAACAATTAGAAGGGAATGGAAAATAATGAGAACAAAATATAGTTTACTTGGCATCGTCGCTTTATCATTACTAATTCTGATATCATGTACAGGTTGTGTTGGATATATGAATGAGCAAACTATTGAATGTACTGTAAAAGACAAATGGGTAAAAAATTATAGCAGTGATAGTGAATACTTAGTATCCTGTGATGACACGGTTTATAAAATTAGTGATTTATTATTTAAAGGAAAATTTAATAGTTCTGATATTTATGCAAAATTAGAAATTGGTAAAAAATATAAAATAAAAGTTACAGGCTATAGACTACCTTATTTTAGTGAATATCAAAACATAAATGAAATAGAAGAAATAGGAGCAAAATAATGAACTTAATTTTTGATATTTTGATGATTATTATTGGGATTTTGATGATTATTGCAATAATTGCTACAGCTTGTTTTGGACTGTATGCTTTATATAAAATGATTAAAGAGGATTTATGAATTTAGTAGTTGGCATAGTAGTATTGATTGCTATTGTATTAATTGCTTTGTTCGTGGTGGCATTTATGGAAATCGTACTTCCCTTAGCATTAGTCTTTATTGTGATATTTTTAATAATAGATATTCTTGAGGAGAACAAATGATAATAACTAATAAACATCATTTACCTTCTATGCTAAAAAGAGCAATAGAAAAAGAATATACTTATCGTGATAAAAGATATTCTATAACATCATTGTTAGATCCAGATAGAGTGATTATGTTAAAACGTAGGCATAATGATGAAATAGAGCAAGATGTGACTGATTTAATATTCGCCCTATTAGGTACGAAAACTCATTTTGAATTAGAACATATAGATTTATTAGAAAATGAACATGTTGAAGACCATTTGGAATATACATTTGAGAATGGATATACGCTTAGTGGAATAATAGACCACTATGACGATACATATTTAGATGATTATAAAACGTGCAAGGCATTCACTTTAATATTCAAAAGCGATTATGATAAGTGGAAAAAACAATTGCAAATGGGAGCATATCTTGCTTATAAAAAAGATGGCAAGTGGAGAAAAAAAGGAAGAATTATTGCTATTTTGAAGGATTGGAACAGATTAAAAGCACAAACAGAAAAGGATTATCCAAAATTTGCTTGTAAGGTTGTAAATTTTAATTTAGGAACTCCTAAAGAAGTAGAAAAAATGATTCTTGCAAGATTTGATAGAATTATCGAATTAGAAAAAATGTCAGATAAAGATTTACCTTTATGTACACCAGAAGAAAGATATAATACAGGCGATAAGTATGCTATTAAGAAAAAAGATAATAAACGTGCAAGCAAAATACATGACACCTTAGAAGAAGCACAAAAGCACTTAAATAATTTAGAAAAAGATTATCAAGGCGCATATGAAATAGAAAAAAGAGAAGGAGAAAATCGTAAATGTATGGAATATTGCAGTGTCTGTAAGTTTTGCGATTTTTATAAAGAGATTGTAGAGAAAGAAGAAGAGGAGAAATAATTATGGGAAAATATAAAGTAGGAGATAAAGTAAGAGTTAGAAAAGATTTAGTTGTAGGTGCGTATTATGGCGGTCAACTATTCGCTGACGATATGGAAAGATTATGTGGGAAAAAGGTAACGATAGAGTCAGTTCGCGATGAGGGGGTATATCGTATAGTGGAATATGATTATAATTGGACAGATGAAATGTTTGAAGATATTAATAAACCAGAATATTTAGCAAACATCGCACGTATTGTTCGTAACAAGGAAACTACTGTTATATTTTGGGAAGATGATACGAAAACCATTGTTAAATTAGGAGAAAATCAAACAGATAGTCCAGAAATGGCTATATTATGGGCATTTTTCGAAAAGAACAGTGGTTTAACAAAAACTCAAGCACATAAAATAATGTCTAAATTAATTGATAGTATTCATAATCAAAATAAAAAAAAGATAGAACTTCCAAAGAAAAAAGATTTTAAAATAGGCGATAAAGTTCGTTTATTAAGTCATGGATATACTAATGCTTTTGAAATTGGAGAGATTTACCAAATAGCAAATATTTTACAGTATGTTGATTATAATATTGTAATTAAAAACGAAGATAGTATTCCAGGTTATGTAAAACCAAAAAACATAGAAAAGGTGTAACATGAGTAAAACAACTATTTTTATCGAACATCACAATTTTAACATTATAGGGAACGGAAAATATTTAAATATATTTTCCAACTCTAAAAAATTAGCAGAAAAGAAAATACAAGAATTGCAAAAAGCAAACCCTGATTCAGAATATGAATTAGTATATATCGGTAATGACGTCAACGATTTAGCAATGCGGATTGTGAATTACACAGAAAAATTTAGTGGACCAAAACTTGCATTAGAAATTGAAGGAAAAAGAGAGCACAAAATTTATCGTAATTATGCAAGCATTGAAAGAAAAATAGAAGAATTAAAAGATGATAACCCTCATATAAAAGCAGAAATCATTTTATTAGAAGAGGGCGGAAAATATCCAGATGCTGTATGCTTGGAACAAAGAGATTATGAATTGTTAAAAGCGAATGGAAAAGTGAATCTAAACAAGAACACAACATTTGGATTAGAAATAGAGATTAAAAAGATAGATAAAGGAGAAAAGAAATATGGCAAAGTTTATAGAAGAAAAGCCAACTATGGTGTTTGCTAATGAATATGAAGGAAAAAGATATTATTCCATTGGTATTGGCAAGAAAGATGTAAATGGAGAATGGCAAAATGCGTACATGAATTGCCAATTTAAAAAAGACGTCGAAATTCACAATAAAACAAAAATTCTTATTAAAGATGCTTGGTTAAGTTTTTATAAAAATGAAGATAATAAAACTAATTGGTACATCTTTATTAATGAATTTGAAATTGTTGATGATGTGGCAGAGGATAATTCAACAGAAGAAATTGATTTGAATGATATTTTAGGAGATTCGGATATAGAGATTAACGATTCGGATTTACCTTTTGAGTAATAATGAAGCAACGAAAGATGTAGTTTGGACTATTGAAGAGCTAAAACAATTAAAACAGTTTTATGAAAAGGAATACGAAAGAACACAAAATACATCTTTTCAACTAAAATTAGAAGAAATTCATAAATATTTATCAAACTATGAACACATTCTAGAACATCTTGGATCATCTATCGAACTTCGTTTGTATAAATATATTAATAACGGGTTGTCAGTTACAAAAGCAGTGGAAAAAGTAGCAGAAGAAAATTATTTACAAGATAAAAAACCCGTTTCGACTTCTAAAATATGGCTTTATTATAGAAATTTGAAAAAAATAATAGAAAATTATAAAAAAGAGAGTGAATAGGGAGCTTATATGGTGATATTCTTTGGTTGTCAATAGAGATAAATAAGGAGTATGAATGTTAGAAAAATGGAAAGATATTTCTGGTTTTGAGGGTTTATATAAAGTTTCAAATTATGGAAATATTAAAAGTGTCCATTTAAATTGGAAGAATATGAAACACGGTCGTAATCCAAAGGGGTATCACATTGTTATATTGTCAAAAAATGGCATTAGACATTCATACAAAATTCACAGATTAGTAGCACAAGCATTTATACCTAATCCAAATCATTTGCCTCAAGTGAATCATGTTAATGGAAATAAAGATGATAATCATTGGTATAATTTAGAGTGGTGTTCTTGTAAAGACAATATAAAACATGCTTGGGAAAATGGCTTGTGTGAAAATGTGAGAGAGGTTGCAAGGAAGATGGCTAGTTTAAGAAAAAACAATTATATAGAATTATAAGAATATCGAATTTCTTGCCATCAAACCTCCTTTCTATATATCAGGGTAGAGTATTGGTAACTCGGCAGACTCATTATCTGTTCTATGTGGGTTCAAATCCCATCCCTGAAACCAACATTATGCCGTAGTTCAATTTGGCAGAACACGTGTTTTGGGAACATGAGGTTGCAGGTTCAAATCCTGTCGGTGTAACCATTGCTGATTGGTGAAATTGGTAACACATAAGCCCTTGGAGCTTACATTTTAATGGTTCGAGCCCATTATCAGCAACCAATAGAAGAAAACAGTTAGGAAAAGAAATAATGAATGCATTAGAAAAAGTATTTGCAAAAAAGAAAACAGAAAATGGAGATTTATCCTACAATACAACAGGAAATCATTTATTAGATATTTTGTTTATGACTTCTTATTTTGAAAACCATTTAGACGAAGTACATATTGGAAATAGTGATAGGGAAAAATTGTTTTCTATGTTTATCCGTGATCCAAGAAATGGATTAGGACGTCGTGACTTAGGAAGAAAATTATTAGGATTATCAGAAGTTGATGCAGAAGATATTGAATATTGTGGTCGTTTCGATGATTTACTTCTTACTGGAACAAACAATATTGAACAATTATACCGATATGTTGATTACATGTATAAGAGAGCTATAGAAGGTAATGCGTTAGCTAAAAAATGGTTTCCAAGATTAACAGGTACAAATAGAGAACTTGCTAAAGCGTTGTGTGAATATTTAAAACTTTCAGAAAAAGAATATCGTAAACTAATTAAAGTAGAAACAACTGAAAAGAAACTAACAGAATGTAGAACAAATGAAATTAAATTTGAACAAGTTCCAAGTTTAGCAATGGTAAAATACTATGCAAGATTTGCTAAAGGAGAAGACACAAGGGTACGTTTTGAAAAGTATTTAGAAAGCGTTAAAAAAGGAGAAAAGAAATTAAATATTTCAACTACTAACGTCTATGATATTTATAGAAACAGAGATAAAATAGATGCTGATTTATTCTTTGATAAATTAGAGAAAATCAAAATAAATTGTATTCCAATATTAGATACAAGTGGTTCTATGTGGGACAGTAATGATAGTATTGGTAAAGCAATATCTATAGCACATTATTTATCAAAATGTTCTACATATTGTAACGGACAATTGATTAGCTTTTCAAGTAATCCTCAATTAATAACTATTCATGAAATGAATAAATGTAAAGGTTGGAGTTTTGGAAATTCTAATAAATATAGTAGAGAATTAACTTCTATGTACACAGGAGATTGTTCCAATACTGATTTTGGTAAAGTTATGAAGTTATTAGAGGGATTAGAAGAGATGCCAGAATATTTAGTTGTGTTATCTGATATGGAATTTGATATAGGTTCTAATCAATCAAAAAAGGAATTACAAAAACTATGGAAAGAAAAAGGATATACTACTAAGATAGTTTGGTGGAATTTTGCAAAGAATAGGACTGTTCCCGAGACAGATGAAATGGGAAATATTTACATTAGTGGATATTCGCCTATGATGTTAAAATATCTACAAGCTGGATTTGATGGAGAAAGATTTTTAAATACTCTTTTAGATGAGTATTACAAGAAGTATGAGGAAAATCATGGCTAAGAGATTACATGGTGGTAGTAGTCCACTAAAGGATCAAAAATATAAAGAACATTATGTAGTTACACAAAAGAACCTTGATAAAAAGGGAAAAACAAATAAGAAATTAAAGAGCAATTCTCAAGCCTCTAAGTTCTTAACTTCTCTGGGTAAAGAGATTAAAGAAAAAGCACAAATTTTCTCAAAAGAACATTTTAGAAAAGGCAGAAGAACGAAGAAAAAATAAACAAATCGTCGTACAGCAATTCATTTGGTCTAAACTTGTAATTTAGGAATCAATAAAGACGATTGTTAGAAAAGGACTTGCAGCAATAACAATGCAATTCATGCAAACGTCAATGGTTCGAATCCATTCTTACCCTATAAGGGCGAGTAGCTCAGTCGGTAGAGCATTATAGGTCCTTTGAATGAAAGGCACATTACAGCAAACAATTAAAAGAAAACAAACAGATATTAAAGGGTAATATTGAAACGTTTAGTTTAAAATGGTGCCTTGTTTACATTTAAGCCCGTACAGCAAAACAGAACGCTAAAAAGATGGTAAATTATTTTACAATACTGGAATTGGTTCGTAATTATGCGGACGACTTATAACTTATCTATAACATGAGGGCTTTGTATAAAAAAGTGTTATAGACAAGATTATACGATTTAATTCTACTGATGACATGGTTTGAAAGCTAATGATAAATCATTATTGAGTACATGTCGTTGGTAACCATGCGAATTATAAGTAATGATTAGATAGCAGAACGGTACTTGTTGTTTAAGACTTACAAGATAATTCATTTTTCATTGATGTACCGATGATTCGGTACTTTTTACGTTATAGACCTTTTAGCCAAGATGGTTTAAGGCAACGAACTGCAAATTCGTGATTCATTGGTTCGAATCCAATAAAGGTCTCCAAAATAGAATAAATAGGAGATAAAATGTATCAAATTAAATTTACTTATTTAGGAAAACCAAAAGGGAAGGAAAGACCAAGAACAGTACGTAAAAACGGAAAAGTATGGTCTTATACTCCAAAAAAGACGGCAGATTATGAAAGCAAAATCCGATGTAAATTTTTAGAAAGTCCTGATTTTTGCACTTGTCCATTTGAGACAAGAGAATATGAGGGAAAACTTTCAGTAAATATTGAAGCATATTTTAAAATACCAGAAAGTTATAGTGATTCTAAGAAGTTTTTATTGCAAGGAAAAGCATATCAAAAGAAACCAGATTGTGATAACTTAGTAAAAAGTGTGTTAGATTCTTTAAATGGGGTAGCATACAAAGATGATGCTCAAGTGACAGATGTTTGCATAAAAAAGAGATATAATGTAGGAGAAGAGGGATTAAAGGTAGAAATACTTTATTATGAATGAAAAGGATATTAAGCAACGAAGATAAAAAATATTTAGATGACATTTACAAAATGATTTGGGGAGAAGAGGAAACCAATAAAGAAGAACCGCCTAAAACTTTTGTAGATTTCGTAAGCAGAAAATATAAAGGATATATAAGCAAAGCATTTCGTAGTAAAAGATTTACGACATGGGACGATTATGCATTATGGCTTTATTATGAGTACTGTGATAAAAATTTATCGTTTTATTATTCACAATTGGAAGATGATTTAAAAGATTATAGTGACATGCAAACATCAGGAATAGAAGAAGCATATGATGGATATTTTTATTTGAAAGACAAGGTGCCGAATCAATGGTAAAAGATATGAAAAAGATACATGAAAAAAGTTTAAAAGTGCAAGAAAAAGAAAGAGATAGAAGAATTGTGGAGCATCAAGAATTTGTGAAAGATATACAATTAGCTACCAAAGAATCTTTAATACCTATGGTAAGAGAAAAAGCGGAGGCTGTTTCAATAGAGCTTGAAAAAGTTTTAGCTCATGATCCAAACGGACTAACATCTACACAAATTTTTAATTTAATAACGAATAGAAGTACAGCGCCTATTGATATTGTTATGAGAAAGTCATATACTCCAGAAGAACTTGCCATCGCGTTTCAAATTTATAAAGAAATGATCGCAAAGATAAACGAAAAAGTTCCATTTCCGCCAAACAAAACAACATTTTGCCAACTATTAGGAATTAGTACAGTCACATATAATAATTATAAACAAGATGCCGAGAAAATGGAAATCATGCAAATAATAGATGACTATATCGTAGGTAATATACTAACGTCGGCACAAGTAGGGCAATTGGAAAAAATCACTTCTATTTTTTCAGCAAAAGCACAACATGGTCTTGTTGAGGCAACAAATCCTGTAATTATAGAGCATAAAAAAGAAACTAATATAGATGAAATTCAAAAAAGGATGTCATCTATTAAAGCAAGTGTAATTGAGGCGGATTATGAAGAAAAAGACTAAATTAATAGGCGTACAATTTGATAGAAAAACTTACGGAAAGCATGAAAAAGTTTATTATTATAAAAGTAATAAGGATCTAAAAGTAGGAGACACAGTAGAAGTAAAAGCTCCTACAGGTGGAAACCCTGATGTTATAGTGGTAGACATCAAAGAAAACGATAATCGAAGAAAGTATAAAAGATTATGAGTAGAACAAGAAATTCCAAGCAAAGAGGTCTTAGAAACATAGATAATAAGTTATACCAAAGTTTGTTAAGTTGGGATTTTGTAGATGATATGTGGCATTCAAGAAATAAGAATCGGATTAATAGTAGGTTAGTAAGAAAAAGGCTTAAAATGCGATTAAAAAAGGAATTAAATGCAGACCAATGAAAAATATATAATTGAAACAAAAGCAGGTAATATACTGGTATCAAATGCTTGGTAGCATTCATATGGGCTTAATTGCCCATGGTTAGAGACCGCCTCTGTTATCAGTATGTTATTTATAAATGATGTAGACCAAGGTTCGAATCCTTGAGCTTCCTACGAGGGAGCCTAAAAGATAATGAATGGCAGGGAAATCTACATTGTCATGAAAAAGTTTTTGCCGTAGCCATGAAAAAGTTTTTTGACTGTAGAGAAAATAAGCATAAGATGTTGTACATTATTATATATTTTTATAAAAATAAAATCAGCTGTTTTAAATATGATTTTAGACACATTTAGTGTTTTGTGATAAGTTATACGTAAATTATAGAAACATTGCTAAAAACCATATAAAAACAAGAAATAAAGGCACATTTATATAAAGAGTATATAAAATTTAAAATAAAGTCAAAAAAATACACCGTTTAAGGTGTTTTTTAGTACTTTTTAGACATTTTTGCTAATTCCATAAATACAGCTATGCCAATTAAAATAATCGTCATTTTTGAGCCTCTCTTTCTAATAAATATAGTAGTTCTTTTATGGTTTTAACGTTATATCTTTTATAATAACGATATAACCATTCTTGGAAAGTTCTTACTGGAAATTTTAATTTTTTAGAAGCTTCTTTTTGGGATTCCCCGTTGTTTATTGCTTTCAACATTTCTAAAAAATTAGTTTCGGTCGTAAATTTTCCTTTTGGTCTACCAATGGTTTTTCCTTGTTCTCGTGCTTTTTCGATTCCTGCTTTTGTTGCTGAACTAACTTCTTGAATCTTTTGACATGCTGAGTAAAGGCAAGCACTGAAAGTGATATCTTGTATCATTTTCTTTTCAAGTGTAACCACTTTCTTTTCTTCGCTTGGAAGTTCAACGGATAAATTTTCGTTATCTAAAACGACTCTATTTATATTTTTAGTTTCCATTTCATACCATTCTTTTTTTACATCGTCCCAATTTCTGCCGAGTCTGGATAGGTTAGGAATTAACAAATAATCATTTGCTTTAAAATAAGTTTTCATTTCTTGATACTGTTCACGATCTATCTTTTTTCCTGTGTATTTATCAAAAAAGATGTGTTGAATAGGAATAGAAATTTTTCTCTTTTTAAGAAAATGATATAATTCTATAATTTGCCTTCCAAAATCTTGATGCTCTGTTGATACTCGTAAATACGCATAAATATCGCATTTATAAAGGGAGAAAAACAAGTTTTCACTTGTTATATATTGCTTGATATCTGGAAACTCTCCCTTTTCATATAAATCTATGTAGTAATTAATTTCTTTTAAGTTTTCATCGTAGTTATTCATAATTATAAGACCCCATTTCTTTTCAAAAATCTTTGAAGTGACTGCATACATTCTTCTTTGTAGCATTCTTCCACTTTATCTAGCAGGTAATTCAAAAATGTTGTTAAATCTTTTACGTTAATTTCAATTTTCATTTATCTCACCCCGTTCAAAATCTTTTAAAATGAGATTGATAATATCTTGTAAATAGTAAATTGATTGAACGTAGTCGATATTATTATATTTTTTATTATTTTTAATATATTCAACTAACATTTCATATAAAGGTTTATTATTTATCATTTACTTTACACCTCTTTCTTTTTTGAAAGAATTTACCCATTCAATAACTCTATTTCTGTATTCTTCTTCAGCAGGTAAATACTCAATAAATGTTTTATACCAATCATCGAAAATGATGCCATTATCATACATGTGGTATCTATTTCCATTGTCGTAAATTTTAAAACCATCTTCTAAATGTTCAATGCTGTAATCAATATCATAAAAATCTAATCTCATAATTTATGCCTCTTCTCCTTTAATAATTTCAATTATTTTGTATTTTGGAATTTTACTCCAATTATAATGCTTTGCAAGTTGCTTATCTATTTTGTACATCTCTTTTAAATAATTTTCTGCAAATTCAAGAGAAGGACAACTTGCTAAAACAAATTTTTGATTATCTTCTAAAACAACATTATATTGCATTTTTTCTTTCATAATTTATGCCTCTTTCTTTTCTGAATGATAGCTTGACACAAATGAGATTGTTTCAGCAATAACTTCCATTGAATATTCTGTTTCATCGTGTTCATTAACATATTTTCTTGTTTGTAAACGTCCGCGAATACATACGATGTCACCTTTTTTACAGTATTCATTGGCACGTTCTGCGATTCCGTTCCATAAAATACATGGAATAAAATCCGTTTCATAGATACCATCGATGTTTTTATAATTTCTTTGTACAGCAAGATTCAAAGCGGTACGAAAGGTGCCATGATCTTCTATTTTTTCAATATCGTTTGCAATTCTTCCGATTAATATTACATGATTCATGATTAAGCCTCCTTTATTAACTTATCACTTAATAAGCTATTAATAACCCATTTTAACTTAAAACCATATACATAAGCTGAATAATCTCTCATTGGATCACTTTCATCTCCTGCATGTCTCATTGCATAATCAGAAGTGCATTTCATGATTACTTGATTGCCAACTTGCAATGTTTCAAATAGTCCAAGTCCTTTCAATTCTTTTTTAATTTCTTTTACTGTTTTCATATTCCATTAACTCTCTTTCTTTTTTTAACATCTTGTGGATTCGCCGTTGACTTTTTATAGAATATTTTTTATAATGGAATAGCAAGAAAGGTTTAACCTCTTGTATCAGCGATTATTGTAAAAGTAATCGCGTAGTTCGTAGATAGAGCAGGCGTGTTGCATGAACTCATCGCACTGTTCTATCTTTTTATTTATGTTTTCAAACGTTGGTTTTATAATTAAGTTTTCAATTGATAGTGTAAGAACTACAGTTATTAATATTAAGTATTCTTTTTTTAGTCTTAATCTCATCTTTTTACTCCTTTCTTATAACCAAACCCCCGTTTTTTAAAACCCCCTGTTAGGTTACGAACTTTTGAGATTAAAACCTTTTCTATACTTTCCATTTTGTAATAAATACTTTCATTTCTTTATTACATATACAGTATATCATATATACACATAAATGTCAATAAATAATGTATAAAAATCAAATATATTTTAAATATAATACACCACAAATAAGGCATATAATATGCTGGTTTTATGGACATATTTGTTTTTGCATATTGTACACATAAATGTATTACGATAATAAGGTGTATATTATACTTTTCGCATTATTTTGTTTGATATAATTAGTATATTAGGAATGTGATCAAGATCAAAGGAGTGATCAGTTCAAGACAAGATCATAATGATGGATCAGATGGATCAGATCAGTAGGAAAATAGCGAGGGAAGTAACAGAAGTGTATTCTTGTATCACATTCCAAAATGGAATACAAAAATTCTTTTTTAATAATAATGAACAAGATCAGATCATATGATGTTGTTCTTTTTTTATTCATTTTGCTTACAATCCCTTTATTTATGGGGTTTTTGCTTGCACATAAACGACCGTTTTTGCATTTTAACCGCCCCATCCCTATTTTTAAGAATGGGCTGGGGGTCTTATTTACCCCTTTATTTCTCTATCATAGACAAAATACGGGAGTGAATAGGTAGTATTTATAATGTTAAAATGCGAATGTAAGCAAAATGAAAATAGAATAGAATTTTTGTCAAAATAATGCGAAAAAATACCTATATACAAAAATGAAAAAAATTGGCTACAAACCCTTATAAACATTGAGGAAAACGCAAATTTAATTGTGGCAAAAAATGACATAAATATGATGCAAAAAATGCAAATTTGGGCATTGAACGACATTGAGGTATGTAAAATTCGATGTGTAAAATGATAAAAATGAGAAAGGAAAGATGAACTAATGGAAAATGTAGAAGAGAAAGAGTACACGTTTACAAGAAAAATAGAAGGCACTGAATGGGGAGTTGTTACAGCGACTTCTAAAGAAGAGGCTATTGAAAAACTTATGAAAGGTGATGAAGATGATGTTATTGAACAATCAGCATATTTTACAGGTAAACAAGAAGATATCATATCATTGGAGGAGTAGTTTTAAAGATGAAAAAAATAATTACAATGTATGAGTTATTGGGGCTTATTAAAGATGATGAAGCTCCCAAAAAAATAAAAATTTATGATGACATTTTTGAATTATATGGAAATCATTATTATCTTGCAAATAAAGTGTATGATGTTTCAAATGACTTATATCATAAACTTGCTGGAGGATATGCAATGTTAAATGATACAATTGAAATTCTATCAGAAGAAAATAAAATGAAAGAAATGGTATATCAAAAAGACAGAAAAACAGAAGTTTTATACAGCGGAACTTACAAAGGTTATGATTTTTATATTATGAATTTAGGAACGCATCCTACAGCTTATGTCGATGTTAGTAACAATCAATTATTAAATGGAAAATATTATGGCAAGATTGATATAGATGTTCATGGTGGTTTAACTTACAGTGCAGACCATTTAGTTATTGATACTGGATTGATAATTGGCTGGTTTATCGGATGGGACTATGCACATTTTAGTGATTATAGTGGTTTATTTCCAGAAGAACTACAAACACAAAAAAAATGGACTACAAAAGAAATTTTTGAAGATGTTAAATCGGTAATTGAACAATGTATTAATTATAAAGAAGATAACAATGATGAGTGGGAAGATATAGAAGAATTACAAGAAGAAGACAATTTTAAATTTTATAACAAACCAACAGGTATGTCAGAAGAAGTTGCAAAAATATTAGATTTTTATCTTGAAACATTAATAATTAAAATCAATCAGCTTATTAAAAATCAAAAACACTTAAAAGAAAGGTTAGAAGAAATAAAATGAATTATAAAGAAGAAGATAAAAAATATATAGAAGCTGGAGGAAGAGTAGTATATTATGACTTTACTGAAAAAGAAATAGCACGAGTTGTTAAAACTAATGTAAGAGAATTAGAAAATAGTGATTGGAGAATGTTAATCCAAATGCTATATCCAACTAATATGATAGGAAGCGGATTCTTTCAACCTATTCTTATATTTAGAATAGGAAAAAATGTTGAAACTTATGATGGACATAAAGGAATAGTCATTAAGCATTTCAAACCAACTGGAAGAAGTATGACAGTACATATTCAAGAAGCTGATGGAAGAATTTGGTTTTGTCCAGAAAATGAAATAGTTTATGTTAGATAAGGAAGTGAAATAAAATGAAATTAGAAAAAGAAGTTAGTATATGTAATTATGGTTTTAATGAAGACAATTGTGGTTATGATTTTTTACTATTAAATCCATATTATTACTTTGAAGAAAACGAAAAAGATTTCATCATTAAAAATAAAGATAAAAAGATAAAACTAACTTTAGAAGTAGAAGAACCAATACTTACTGAAAAAGAAAGAAAATATTTAAGTGGAGTTGTAGCACCTTTTAGAGGTAACGTATGCTATATCAAAAAAGAAGAAGACCATTTTGGCTTTCAAATTATAATTAATCATGATGATGGTGACTTATATTTTCCACATTTTATGGAAGAAAACGAAATGTATGAAAACATGAAATTAAATAAAGAATATACATTAGAGGAGTTAGATTTATGAAATTAGAAGCAGGAATGTATGTTAGATTTAAAGATAAACGTGGTAATCATTATATACGAAAAATAACGAGTGTTAATGCAGACTATCCTGATAAAGCATGGGCAGGAATATTTATTGACAAAGAGGCTAATAATGTAAGAGGGGTGAGTTTAAAAAACATTATAAAAGCAAGTCATAATATTATAGATTTAATTGAAGTTGGAGATTATGTTAATGGTGTTGAAGTAGAAAAAATAACAGATAATGAGATTATGCTTGTAGATACACACTTATATATAGATAAAAGTGTTGCAAATGATTTAATTAAAACAATTTTAACTAAAGAATGTTTTGAAAATAATTGCTATAAGATAGGAGATGAATAAAATGACTATAGAAGAATTTACAGCAAAATTACAAATGGTTTATGTAGGCGACAGAAATGCTTTTAATGAGTTGGTATCAGTTTATATTGAGTTACAACAAAAAATTGTTGAATTGAATAATATTAATGACAAATTATCAAGTGCGTTAGAAAGTGCTGAGCAAAGAATTGATAAAGCAGGGAAAGTGTAAGATAATGAGTATTATATTAATTATTATCGGGGTTATTTTAGGGTTTTCTGTAACTCAACTTTTTGTAATATTAGGCAGAAAAATAGAAAGACTTAATTTTGAAAATTGGTTATTAAGAAATAAGGAAGGAAAAGATAATGATAACTATTAAAACAGTAGACGATAATAATGCTACATTACTTGTGGATAAAGGAACACCATATGTTACCATGTTGTTAGGTATAGAAATGTTGATTGAAACATTGATTGAAGAAGTGGAAGATTTAACAATCGATTCTTTGTTAGCGGATTTAAAGAGAATTTATGAAAGGGATAACAAGAAAGAGGAATAATGGACGATTTTGATGAATTTTTAATAATGCTTATAGCTTTAGCAACTATGTGTTTGGGAATATTTGGTGCACTTCATTATTGCAATAATGATATTACCCAAAATAAATGTTATGAAATTTATGCTACGGATAATGTAATATTAAAAGAGTGTGAAAAGTATTTTAAATAATTATGTGAAAGGATAAAAATGAAATATTTTGTAGTAAGCGATATACACGGACATTTTAATGAATTGATAGGCGCTTTAAATAAAGCGGGTTATGATGAAAACAATTTGGATCATAAATTGATTAGCTTGGGAGACATGTTTGATAGAGGAAGTGAGTCAAGAGAAGTCTATCTATATTTAAAGAGATTAAATGATGAGGGCAAGGCAATTTGTTTGAAAGGAAATCACGAACCAATGTTAGAAGGGTACTTGGATGGTTCAATCACAAGTCCATTTAATTATTATAGAAATGGAGTGAATGAAACACTAGCAGACTTGTTACATCGTACTTCTCCCTTTGAATCATGGTGCTTGATAGAAAACAATATTGATAACCCATTATATAGTGATTTTGGCAAATGGATTGCAAAAGCACGGAAAGAGATTAATGAGGAATATCCTGATTTATTAGAATGGATAAAAAATTTACCATATTATTATGAAACGGAAAATGATATATTTACACATGCATCCATTGATACCTATGCTGAAGATTGGCGTAAACCACACTGTGAACATCTTGGATTTACAGATTGGCAAGCCTTAACTTGGGATGATGGCAGTTTTATTACAAAGAAGAATCCAACAAACAAAACAATTGTTGTAGGTCATTTTGGTACAGGTCATTTAAGAAAAATGTGGCAAATCGATACGAAAGATTTTGACGATAATTCCATATTAAAAACAGATGATAACAAGATATTTATAGATGGTTGTACAATATTAACAAAAACAGTAAATGTTTTAGTGGTGGAGGATTAATGTCTACTAAATGTGAAACTTGTATACATGCCACAGAAAAAGGAAACGGAAGATATGAGTGCGACATTAGTCACTTTGAAGTAGATGGAACTCATTGTGCGAGTTGTGTGAGTTGTGAAGATATAAGAGATTTTCACGTTTGTGATAATTGCAATGAATTAAAAAGATATGAAGATTTAAGGTATATTGGAAATGAATGTATTTGTATAGATTGCCTTAATAATGGATATGGAGAATAAATGAAATCGGAAGCATTAGCTTTATTTAAGTATTATGGTGAAAATTATATGAGCCCAGAAATATCATTAGAAGAGATTACCAAAATGTGTGAGGCTTGTCATGCAGAATCTTTTCGTATACAAGTAAGAAAAAATGAATTTAAAACAGAAGAAGATAAAAAACCACATTATGTGTTTTGGGTGGTAGTAGATTTAAAATGACATTTAAAATGAATAATCGTACTTGGGAAATAAAAGAAGTTTCTCAAGATGAAATGATAGATATATCAAAAAAGTGCAATTCTTATAGTGATGGAGATTATGTTTATGGTATTACAGTATACACTTATCAAAAAGTTTATATTTGTAAAGATATATGCGAAGAACAAAAGAGAAAAACTTTAATGCATGAACTAACACATGTATACATTCAGTGTTTTATGGAAGAAGTACAGCAATTTGATGAAGAAATTTTATGTAATATAAGTTCATGTTCTCACGACATGATTCATAGCATAACGGAATGTTATTTTAAAAAAATGGGAGGAATAATTGATTTATAGGATATATGCTTGGGGTTTACATGGGTACGAGTTAGTATCATATGCCTATAACGATGAGCAAGTAAGATGGTGTATCAATCAAGTAGATAGAGGTGTATACACCAGAGTAATTGTAATCAAACACGATGTAAAACTTAATCAAGATATGATCTATGATATGATAGATTTAGAAGAGACGATAAAAAGAAAGAAAACAAGAAAATGACAATAAAAAGAGAAATTTATCCAAAAACACAACGAGCAAGTTGTACAGGAGATAAAATTTATTTAACAGAAAAGTTAGATGGAAGTAACTTAGTATTTTTTAAATTAGAAGGCAAAATTTACATTGCACAGAGAAAAAATATTTTTCCGATAGATGAAATGGAAGAAAATCAATCTATAATGTATAAAGGACTTTATCAATGGGTAATAGATAACAAAGATGCTTTAGAAGATATTTATGAGGGTTCAGCTGTATGTGGAGAATGGATTGGAATGGGGCAGATTAAATATCCAATAGATGAATTTGATAAAAGATTCTATATGTTTGCTAAAGGAAGAATTGGAGAAAACTTTGGACTAAGCAATCTACAATACGACCATGAGAATTTTATGTATGCTTTTGAATCGCAAGAAATTCCAAAATGTATTGGTATTGTACCAGAAGTAGCCGAATTAAATGTTTTACCAAATAAGGAACATTTGGATAGTCTTTATGAGAAATATTGTAATAAAGTGAATCGAAACGTAGAGGGTTTTGTCTTAAATTTTAAAAATAAAATCACAAAATATGTGAGAATGAAAGATGGAAAGTTACAAGAACATCACGAATAATGCAATATATAGTAGATGAAACGGGCGAAGTCCTTGAACAAATAGAAGAAGGAAAATTTGCCACTGTTTTAGGTCCCTCAGACCGTATCATTAGAGGAGCTACTATTGAATATTTAAAAGGTACGGTGTTTATTAATCTAAAGTTTTATAAAGTGAGTATCAGTGCAATGACAAAATTAAGTAAATATGCAAGTGAAATTTGGGATTTAATGCCCTATGTAGACTATACTACAGGAATTTTAACTTATCATAACGGAAAAATTATACGTCCACGAGGCTTGTCTACTATCCTAAAAAGAAAAAGAAGAAGTGGGTCTAATATCATAAAGACACTTATTGATTTAGATGTGATACATAAACATCGTGAAGGAAGGACGTTCTTTTTTACATTTAACCCTTATATTGCAATGAAAGGGAAAAGAGTAACGAAAGACCTTTACGAAGAATTTAAAGATACAATTTATAGAGAAAGATTTTTAGAATGATACCAGTAGAAGAATTTATCAGAGATATTTTAAAAAAGAAAAAATGGAGTTTATCTAAATTTGCAGAAGAAATCAATAAAGTAAAAGAACATGCAGGAATTAAAACCAAAACAACTAAACAAAATATAAGTAATTTTTTAAATCAATTGAAACTTCATAATTTAAGACCAAAACAATTAGTAATATGGGAAAAAGCACTTGGTTTAAAAGAAGATACTTTAGTAAATATGGTTGCACCACCAAAGTCAAAAAATGGAATAAAAGAATTAGAAGAAATGAAAAAGAAAGTGAGAAAATGATAGGAAATTTATTACTTGCAAAAATGCAAAGAAAAAAAGAAGAATTAGAGCAAGAGCTTTCTGTAGCAACTGGATACAAAAGAAACCAGTTAACTACCAAATTATACGAATTAAATAGAAAGTGGTTTCCAAAGAAAGTTTGGAATAGTAAAAAAGACGGGACATATAGAAAGAAGAAGTAATGAAGGGAACAATATGTGTACTACTGGCAATCTTGATATATATTGGGTTATTTTGTTTATCTGCGTTGATAGTATGGGGAGTAGGGTTACTATTTATTAGTATATTTTCAATAGATTTTACTTTCACATATCCAATGGCTTTAGTGATAAACTTAATGCTTACGATAGTGGGTAGTTATTTCAAAAATTAAGGAGAATAAATGGCTTTTAAAATTGGCGATAAAATCGAGATTAAAAAGCCAAAGCAAGAAGAACAAGAAACAAAATATGAAAGTATTTTAAAAGATGCAATTGAAATTTTAAAAAATAAAAAAATAGTAGAATCACAGAAAATAGATGTTGCTGAAATGACCGTAAGTGTTTTAGAAGATTGGTTTACCAAAGAAGATAGAAAAGCGTGTTTATATTCCAAGAAAAACTTTATTCCAATACTCAGAGATTTAGTCAAAGAAGCTTCTGTGGAATTTATGGGTGACTTCTATGATATTTATAAGTCTTTATACGAATTTAGTGCAAGAAGAGATTTTGAATGTTTTATTGATTGCATGGAATGGGACATGCCTAAAAAAGTATATGAAAATAGAAAGGATATTCTTGCATCTTTTGTATGGGCTTTAAATGAAAGTGCCTTTAATCCTAAATTAGAATATATTGTTGCATCTTTTCCACCATCACTTGGTAAGTCGTATATATCGAACTTATATAGTGCATGGGCAATCGGAATGAATACTAAAAATTCTATTTTAAGATTATCTTATTCAGATGAATTGGTGTTAGGTTTTAGTAGAACAGTGAAATCTTATGTATCAGATCCAAAATTTGCAAAGATATTTAAAGAATTTATTCCATTTAATGGAAAACCTTTTGATGTAGAACGTGAATCCGATTGGAAAATAAAAAATGCTCCTGTAGCAAAATCAAATCATATCGCACGTACTCGTTTTGGAGCGACGACTGGTGAACGTGCATCTTTTGCAGAAATCTTCGATGATATGACAAAAGGAGCACAAGAGGCAAATAACGTTTCTATTCATGAACAGCTTTATAATTCGTGGAATACAGAATGGTTTAATAGACGTACAGAAGACCCTGTTACTTATGTGTTTGTTGGAACACAATGGAGTCCAGAAGATATATTGAATCGTATTATTGATGATAGAGAGGCAGTATCTAATTTAGTGCCACATCCTAAATATAAATATACTTGGGTAAG